>JAGROK010000106.1 GCA_020440285.1 Chlamydiia bacterium
AGGTTTTTCCTTCATTTGAAGGAGTGTGAGTTTAGGTTCAATCATCGACATGAAAATTTAGGGCAAAAGGCTCTGAAAATTATGAAGAAATCAGGAATTTGCTAGTCAAGAGCCAAACCTTTTATACCGGATAGGTTCATTATGTTTAAACGTATCGCACTTTTTTTACTTATTAATTTCCTTGTGGTGGCCACTATTTCTGTGGTCCTATCCTTTCTGAATGTAAAGCCCTATCTGACTGCTTATGGGCTCGATTTGCAAGCTCTCATGGTTTTCTGCCTTATTTGGGGGATGGTGGGGGCCTTTATCTCCCTTGCCCTTTCACGAAAAATGGCAAAGTGGTTGATGAGAGTCCATCTGATTTCCTCTGAAAGTGAGCATGCTCACCTTTATGAAACCGTTGCCCACCTTGCTAAGAGGGCAAACCTTCCTACAGTCCCTGAAGTGGGGATTTTTGATTCCCCGCAGCTTAACGCCTTTGCAACAGGACCTACAAAAAAGCGCTCACTCGTCGCTGTTTCAACAGCCCTTTTAAGAGAGATGGATCCAAATGAACTTGAAGCAATCCTTGCCCATGAAATCACCCACATCTCTAACGGAGATATGGTCACCATGACCTTGATCCAAGGAATCGTCAATGCCTTTGTGATGTTCCTTGCCCGGGTGCTTGCTTATGCGATCTCTATGACAGGGCGCTCCAATAATAGCCGCCGCCCCTCTTACATGAGCTACTACCTCTTCACCATTCTCTTTGAAGTCGTCTTCATGGTCTTTGGAGCGATGGTGATTGGAACTTTTTCCCGCATGCGGGAATACCGGGCCGATCAAGGGGGAGCTACCCTCACCCGAAAAGAGTCTATGATCGGAGCCCTTGAAAAGCTTAAAAAAGTGAAGGCAACCTCCGTTTCAAAGAAATCAGCCCTGAGCGCCTTGATGATCTCGATGCCCACGAAGGGAGGACTCCTGAATCTCTTCTCCACTCACCCCCCTTTAGACAAGAGAATCGAAAGACTTCGTGGTATTAATTAGAGGTAAAAGCTCCATTAAAAAATGCTGGAATTCTTGGCTCTAAATGCCTCAAGTCGATGAGGAGCTTTCCAAGGATTAAAGGATGGACCTTATCCTTTAAAACAGGAACTTCGGCGCCCTCATCGGTTTCTTTCATCGGACGGATCACCCTGTTAAAGTCTTGGGCGATCTTATCCTCAACAAGCTTTTTCAAGGAAGCTCTTGCAACGTCATACCGAAGGCTGTAAGCCAGCTCCATTAAGTGAGCCTTCACATCATCATCATTTAAGTTGCGAGCGTTAAGATCCTCTTTTTTCAGCTCATCTGGAATCTCGGGATGGGCCTGATAAAAAGCCTCAAGGGTCGCTTCTTGAGCGCATATCAAGTGAGGAGATAGCTTTGCAGCAACCTCTTTGAGAGTAGCAGATCCTGATCCACGAAACTCTTGACTCATTTGCTGCTTGTTTAGACAAACTGGATTTTGGTTACACCCCGTAAAAACTGCCATTTTCGCATACTCTTTCTCAGGATCATAATCTTTAACGTGCTCTTTCCACTTTGCAATAAAGCGGTTGGTTTTCTCAGTTTTTATTGCTTCTTCTATATCCTCAACTTGATTTTGAAGATCTGCTGGGAACGTGACGAATCGGCCCCAATTGAGGGTTTGCAAGAAGGGAAAAAATTCCTCTGCCGATGGCTGATCTCTTTCTATGTCTTCAATTCCAGCAGCTGCAAGCACTCTAAAGGGAAGATGAGCCTCATCCCCTTTTTCAGCAAGGAGCAGGCGGAGTCCTTCATAGTTCTCTCGCTTATACTGAGGAGCGACTTGAACCCCAAGTTTTCCTGTCAGAAGGTTATAAAAATCTTCATGCCCACGGATATGATCAAGAAGGGCTTCAATCATTTCACCTGGGGTATACTCTGCGTCAAAATATTGATGTGCCTGATCAGAATTAAATCCCCAATAAAAATCCTCTGTCACCGGAGGGTTTGGGAGGGCGCGACTTTCTTTTAAATACTTGACCAATCCATCATGGTAATGGGTCCCTAAGCCGCCATTCCTTTGTGTAATCGTTTCGATAACAAGGGAGCGCCTTCCTCCAAAAACAATGTGGAGCTGATCTTCAAACGAGCTCACTTTCACCTCTAGATCCCCTAATCGCTTACGTGCGGCAT
Source organism: Chlamydiia bacterium (assembly GCA_020440285.1). Lineage (GTDB taxonomy): Bacteria > Chlamydiota > Chlamydiia > Chlamydiales > Simkaniaceae > Neptunichlamydia. The sequence goes on from JAGROK010000106.1 coordinate 2,185, forward strand.
CAAAAACCTCATGCCAACGACTATGACAAACAAGACACTCTTTGAGCATATCGACAAGGATCTCTCCTTTTTCCTTAGGAATGTGAAGCTCGTTTTCCTTTGCTTCTTTTAAGTAGTGGATGATCCACTTGATCTGGATCCGGTGCTTCGCCCGATCCTCTTCAGACATCCGATATACGATATGCCCAGTATTGATTCCACTAATAATATTTGTTACACCCACTCTCAATTGACCCTTTGAGTAAACCTGACCCTCAAGAGTTTTAGAGAGTCGACTCAATTGATCAAAGTTAAGGTGATTATCATAAAGGGTTTCAAGCTCTTCAATCTGAATATCTCCAGGAGGAGGCTCGAGATCCTCTATCCCTTCTATTTCTCGATACCCTTGATAATGACTTCTTGGAACTTGAAAAAACACATCCCACATCCATCGAGTATCCATCTTAGGAGCATTCCCTAAGATCTCATTAAACATAACGTAAAAGGTCTCTAAATCGAGATTCCGAGCAAAATCTCGAAGCCCATTTGCATCTTTAGAATAGACGATGCGCTCCATAGAATCTTCTGGAAGTTCATCCGCCTGAATAATTGGAGCTCCCCGGTACCCAATATCAACTAAACACTTTCTCCCTTGTAAACCTGGAGCAGTTATTTTTGATTGGAAAAACTGATGAGATGGGGCAAATAGGTCTTGATTGACTAAAGAGCGAAGCTCGTCGTACTGATTAACCTCCCAAAAAGCCTCACCAAGTATTTCCCAAATCCAAACAGCATTTAAACGGGGATAATGCTCTTTTTGTTTTAGCTCGTCGTACCAAGCGATGATTTGGGAAAGCCCTTGCTCCTGCGCAAGTTGCTTAAGCCCTTGCCCATTAAAATCCGTGACCACCTTACAATCCATGATCACCTTTTCCAAAGGATTTATCAAGTGATCATCTGGATATTGACCATGATAATAGCTCCTTAAAATCTGATCATATCCCATCTTAATCAAGAAGTGGACCATCTGAGCTGAATGATTAGTCTTTCTGTTTTGACGATTAACCACAAGGTATTGATTGGTAAAAAAAGGAGCAACAGATAAAAAATTCCCCTCAACCAAAGCCTTTGCAAGGGGCTCTTTGCCAGCAACATTCACCAAGTGAGGAATCAACTGATTCATGTCTTGTAAGCGATAAAAAGAAAGAAGACCTTCTACTTTTCCCCCTCGATTGAGAAGTTGAATTGCCACTTCATTATCGACATTAGCTCCTTGGCAATACCCTTCGAATACGTATTGCCAAATCCAATCGGTATTTAGATGGGGTAAAGCAACTTTAATTTGCTGAAGCTGTTCATCAAGCGCTTCCAGCGTTTGGCCTCCCTGTAAAAAAGCTTTTACACCGTTGATATTTCCCATAACAATCGCTTCTTCTAAGGGAAGCTCTGTCTTAGCTACAAATGCAATTTGCCCCGCTCTTTGTTCAGGAGGAAGAGTATTTCCTATCTGGATCAAGAAAAGGTCGTAGCTCCGATCAAAAGCTTCAGGATCTTGATAAGGAGTAAGATCGATCAACCCATCTCGAATCAACTGGTGGACAAACTCTTCTTTCCCTTTGTCTAAAAGATAAAATAAAATGGGTCGATCTCCAACATGCGCATTTCTATCCTCCTTCTTTCGAAGAATCTGGCAAATAAGCTCTTCGCTTAGATCTCCCTCATTAGAGGTGCAATATCCTTCAAGAATATGATCCCAAATCCAAGAGGTATAGAGTCTCGGCAATTCTCCTCGAAGGGTTTCAAGGTCTCTTTCTAGCTGCGTGATTGACTCTGCCCTTTGACCAAGAGCTTTAATCTGATCCACGTCCCCTGTCATGATCATCCTTTCTAAGGGGAGTGCTGTTTTGAGCGTATAGGTCCTCCCTTGCCGCTCTTCAATCGATGCGCGGTACCCCATCTGCAATAGGAAAGTGCGATACCCCTCATGATCAAGGCTTCCTCTAAACACATCAGATGTAAGGTAAGAATTGATATTAACTCTCTCCTCTTGAACAATCTGGCGAGCAAACTCATCATGCCCATTTCTAATAAGAGTGCCCAAGAAAACAGGACCCTGTCTATCAATACGTGCTCCTCGACTAAGAAGAAGATCGATCATATCTCGACTACTTGCAAGATCGATAAGAGGGGTTCCATGGACATCTGATCCGTTAGCATCAGCTCCATTATCGAGATAACGGCGCACCTTCTCCACCTCTCCCCTTCTCACACTATTTTCAAAATCTTGGGCAATTGTCATTCCAAAATGCTCAAAGATCCGAAATGCAATAACATTGACCAAAGGGAGGAGGAGAATTGTCCCTTCAATAAGGTGAAGGAGTCGATCTCCCAAAGAGGCTCCTGAAGAATCGGGAATCCATGCATGATAAAGCTGATTGCGAGCCTCATCGATTGAAGGCTTAAAGTAATTGTCATAAATAGAGCTTGGCAAAGGGCCACAATGAACAGATGGCATGGATAAATCCTTATAAAAAATTTAATTTTTGAGTCAAAAGCCTCAATTCTTGGGGAGAGTCTACCAGACTAAGGATTTTTCTTTAAGAATTATTTATAGCTGAATTAGTTTAAAATAGTAATAATTGGACAGAAGATTTTCATTGAAAATGAAGCGCGAAAGAGCGAAGCTGGCTTCGTGTAAGCCAGCAAGATCGAGCGTAAAATTTTCGGTGAAAAGATCTGGATGAATTGTTACTATTTTAAACTACTTTAGCTATAGACCCCGGAGTGCGACCTATTTTTCCCTTGAGGGCTGCATAAATAGGTCTCACCCAGAAGTTAGAAGAGCCTGCGGGTGAGAGACCTCCTCGAGCTCCCCCCCTTTCCCTAAGATCACCACCTTCTCCGGGTGGATCTTCTCAGTTAGACTTGCTAAGCTATCTGATTGAATGACAATGAAATCGACCTCGTGAAGAGAGCTTAAAAAGGAAAGGAAATCCTCATCGGGATCTGAATCGATCAAATAGATCATGAGACGCTCATCTGCCCCTTTCTTAGAAACTTTTTGAATCTGAGAAAAAAGGGCGCTTGAAATCCCCTCTTCAGTGTTAATCCCTAAGATGGTTAATTTTTTATTGAGTAGAGCTCTTTCAAGGGTAAACAAATGACTTTCATCAAATATTTTATTGCTAATGCTCGTTTCAAGGAGGCGCTCAGCTAGTTCTGATAAAGAGACGCGAACGCACCCCAATCGCTCAATTGCAATCCCTGCCGCCACATTCGAAAGCTCTAACCCCTCTTTTAGAGAAAGGCCTGAGGCAAAGATCATTGTGGTCATTGCTAAAACGGTGTCTCCTGCCCCTGTCACATCTTTGACCTCACGTGTTTTCACGGGAAGATCTAAACGCGTATGCCCCTTTTCAAAAAGGGAGATCCCCTTTTCACTTCGCGTCACCATGATAATCTCTGAGCCAGTTTGCTCAAAAAGAGAGCTTCCCACTGCATCTAAATCGGCGTCGCTACTTAGCTTTGAAGCAGCCACTGCCTCTTGAAGGTTCGGTTTTATAAGAGTGGCGCCCCAATACTTTGTGAAATCATTTCCTTTTGGGTCTACAATCGTTGGAATCCCCTTTTCCTTTGCAAGATCGATCACATATCGAAGAAGGGTTTTAGATAAAAATCCTTTTGCATAATCAGAGATTGCAATCACTTCAACTTGGCTAATCACCGAAGTGATATATTCGATCACTTGCGATTCAACCCCACTAGAGAGGGAAGAAATGCATTCTTGGTCGACACGGATGAGTTGTTGCGCATCTGCAATAAGACGGTTTTTAAGAGGGGTGCTGATCCCTTCTTGGGTGAAGATCCCTGAAATATCAACCCCTTCTTTCCCAAGCAAATCTTTTAGCCGAAGCCCCTCTTTATCCTCTCCTACCCTTCCAACTGCGATCACACTTGCTCCAAGGGCCTTTAAATTTAAGACAACGTTCCCCGCCCCTCCAGGAAGATCATGAGAACTTTGGACGTGGAGAATGGGAACAGGGGCTTCTGGAGAGATGCGCCTCACTTTTCCCGTTGTATAGGTGTCGAGCATAAAATCCCCAATAACGAGAATTTTTGAAGGTCTAAGGCGGCTAAAAGAGCTTAGAAGCTTTACCATCTTTCACCTTTAAGAAGATAATGCACGACATAGTCCTCGATCGCACTTTCAAAGGTAAATTCAGGATGGTATTCAAGCCCTTTTGAAGAGATCTCTTTTTGAAACTTTTCCATATCGGCGCATGTATAGTTTTGGTACTTATCGACTAAATCCTCTGGCATGGGAATGTGTTCAATCAATGGCTCTTTTCTCATTGCTTGAAACACATGTTTTGCCATCGCATTCCACGTATTGGCCTCTCCACTTCCCACATTAAAAATCCCTCCTAGATCACTTTTCAAAAGGAGGGTGACCATTTTGACAACATCTTTGATATAAAAGAAATCGCGACACTGATCTCCATCACCAAAGCGGTCTGGCTCCGATGATTTAAAAAGCTTTACCTTCCCTGTTTTTTGAATCTGATCAACCATATGGATTACCATCGAGGCCATCCGCCCCTTATGGTATTCATTGGGGCCAAAAATATTGAAGAACTTTAGCCCTACGATTTTATCTAAAACCCCTTGCTCGAGAGCCCACTTATCAAACAAATGCTTAGAAAAGCCATACATATTGAGAGGTCTTAAAGAGTCAAGTTCCCCTTCATTATCTGAAAATCCTAGACTCCCATCTCCATAAGTTGCTGCAGAAGAGGCATAGACAAAGCGGTGATCATGCTTTAACGCATACTCTGCCAAATTCACCGAGAACCGGTAGTTAGTTTTCATGAAGTAATCCCCATCGGTCTCAACAGTGCTCGAACAAGCTCCTAAATGGACAAATGCCTCAATTTCCTCTTCCCGCCCTTTTAGATAATGAAAAATATCATCGCGAGAGACAAAATCGGTAAACCGTTTATTCCAAAGGTTTTTCCATTTAATGCTTTTTCGAAAATCATCGACCAAAATAAGGCGGTGATACCCTTGGTCGTTAAGGTAGCGAACCATCGCTGAACCGATGAAGCCAGCAGCTCCCGTTACAACAATAAACTGGTCATCATAAAGCTTTGTCTTCATTACCTTGCTATGGTGACATATTTCTATCTATTTGTCACGTACCATTCATTTTCTTTCCGAGAGAGGAATGAAGTTTTGGTAACCCATGCATCAAAAGGGATGGCGATCTGAGGTCCAAAGCAAAAAAAGGTCGTTCCACTTCCTGTCATAGCAACAAGATTAAATCCCACTTCTAGAAGCGTCTCCTTTATCCTTTTTAATTCAGGGCGGAGAGCAAAAGCAGGAAATTCAAGATCATTGAGAGCATTGAGATGACCTCCTAATGCATTTTCTAAAAGCTTTTCCGGATGAGTGGAGTGGACATTCACCTTGCAATGTTTATAAACAAGGGGGGTCGATAGCCCTTCCCCCTTTGGCTTCACCAAATAGAGCTCTTTTCTTGGAAGTGCTGGAAGGGACTCGACTTTCTCTCCTCGTCCCGTTGCATAAGCGGTCCCTTTTGAGAAGAAAAAGGGAGCATCTGAAGAGAGCTCTCCTCCCCACTTAGCTAACGTCTCTTCCTCTATTTCCAAACCACTGAGTCTGTTAAGGGCAAAAAGGGTTGTTGCGATATTCCCACTCCCCCCTCCAAGCCCCCCTTCAGGAGGAATCTCCTTCTTTACATGAATAGAAATAGGAGAATTAAAGGATGTCCTCTCCCTAAAAAGGGAGCGAGCTTTAAAGATAAAATTGCGCTCATCTGTTGGGATAGCTGGATCACTGCAGGTTAAAGAGTCGTGATCAGAAAGAGAAAAATCAAGAGTATCACATAGCGAGATGGCTTGCATTAGACTTGCAATCTCATGGAAGCCATCGTCACGTTTTTTTAAGACACGAAAAAAAAGATTAAGTTTCGCTGGAGAAAAAAGAGTTATTCTTTCGATCTCTCATCAAGCTCCTCTTTCATCTCCTTCTCCCTTTCACTTCTCATCGGGAGATCTTCCATTGCTTCCGGCTGAGCTTCGAGAGCCTCCTCTGGAGACTTTTCCTCTTGCCCCTCTTCAATAACTTCAACCTTTGGTTTGACTTCTTGAACCTTTGTCTCTCCATCAATCTTTAGCTTGAAAGTAGCAGGAACATCTTCCTTTAAACGGAGTTCGATATCAAAGACTCCAACCATTTTTAAAGGCTTTGGAAGGACAACATTTTTCCTTTCGATAGTGATCCCCTCTTGCTCTTCAAGAATATTGACAATATCAATAACTGAAACAGAGCCATATAGGTGTCCCTGAGAGTCATTTTTAACTTTAATCGTCAACGTCTTTTCTTTTAGACGCAATGCGAGTGCTTGAGATTCTTTTTTGTCTTCAACGGCTTGTTTGGCCCGCTCTTCCTGGAGCCTCTCTTGCATACGGATTGTCCGTTTATCAGCAATCACAGCCTTTTTCTGTGGAAGGAGAAAGTTACGTACGAAGCCAGGCTTTGCACTTGCAAGTTCCCCTTTTTTTCCAAGATTTGCGACATCCTCTAAAAGAAGAAGTTGAGTTTTTCCATGTTTCTTTTCCATCATCTTGATTATTCCTCCGCAACAAAAGGTAAGAGAGCCATATGTCTTGCTTTTTTAATCGCTTTTTTCAAAAGCTCCTGGTAGTGATGAGAAATCCCTGTGATTCGCCTTGGGAGAATTTTTCCCCTTTCGGTAATGAACTTCTTTAGGATTTCAATATCTTTGTAGTCGATATGCTTGATCCCTGCCGCAACAAACGGGCAGCTCTTTTTCTTTTTAAATCCAAAGCTTTTTTGTCTTCTTTGCATCGCCTATACCTCCTCAATAAGGGGTTTGAATTCGAGTTTCTCTAAAACCTCTTCAGCGCGCATCGTGACAAAACGGATGAGATCCTCATTTAAGTGATATTCTTTCCACATCTCTTCAATAAGAGTGGGGACAACAGAAAAGTAAAGGAGGAAATAGTGCCCTTGCTTGTGATTATCAATCTCATAAGCCAGCTTCTTTCTTCCCATTTCGTGAATTTTGTGAATTTCTCCACCACCATCTTCGATGGTTTTAGTGATCCGCTCTAAAGACTTCTTTAAAGCGTCTTCGCTAAGAGATGCATTTAAAATGTACATCCCTTCGTAGAGTCTACGCTCCTGTTTACTCATGCATGTTCCTTCATTTCTTGAAATAGCCACTCCTCGATAACATCGATCGCTTGAGTGGTGAATTCGGGGATTTTTTCTTGTTCTTCCTTTGTAAAAGGGGCTAAGACATAGTCTTCTAAATAACCGACAAGCGGTTTTCCTATACCGAGACGGAGGCGCTTGTAATCCTGAGATTTTAAATTCTCCTCAATATCCTTGAGGCCATTGTGTCCCCCAGCACTTCCCTTATCGCGAAGTCGAAGCGTTCCAAAAGGGAGGTCCACATCATCAGAAATAACTAAGATTCCTTCTCGATCTATCTTATAAAAGTCCATTGCCTTCCTTACCGCTTGTCCGGAAAGATTCATAAAAGTCGTTGGGAAAAGGAGGGAAACCCTCTTATCCTTCACCGTCCCTTGTGCAATCTCTCCTTGAAGCTCTCGATCCTTTTTAAAGATCAGTTGATGTCTACTAGCAAAAGCAAAAAGAACCATTTGACCCAGGTTATGACGGGTCATCTCATATTTTTTTCCAGGATTTCCTAGACCAACAATGAGGGCTCTTTCCATCTCTTATTCTACCGTTTTGCGATTACAACAACGATTTCCTTCTCGGTTGCGAGAGGGCGAATGGCGTTGCCAAATTCGATATCACGCACCCTTTTCGACTGACCAATTCCAAGATCTCGAATATTGAGTTTGAAATCGGTTGGAATATCTTTTGGCAAACATCGCACCTTGATGTGGCGCTTAATCGGACGGACAAATCCTCCGAGCTTAACACCAACGCAATCAGCTTCACCAACGCACGCAACCGGCACTTTCACATCAACTGTAGATTGATCATCTAACACTTGAAAGTCGAGATGAAGAATCTGGTACGTTGTTGGATGATATTGAATATCCTTTACAATCGCTTTAACTGTTTTTCCATCGGTGTCGAGTTCAAAAACAGTTGTAGGAAGATATCCTTTCGGAAGACTTCTTAAAGCTGCCGCGAATGCGTCTCCTTTCACAGTCACCTTCTCGCAGGGGCCTTCTTTCGAATAAACCACAGCGGGAATGTCACCTTCATATCTGAGCTTGGTTAGCTCACTCTTTTTTTCTCCTGCCCGTTTGGACAATTTGAGTTTCATAAACACTCCAGATTAAATACACAACTTTTTCTAGATAGTGAGTTAAGCATTGGGGCCAGAGCAGAAAAGAGAACTGACCGACTCGTTTTTCACGATCCGCTCAATAGCCTTTCCAAACACTTCGGCAACCGAAAGAATTTCAACGTGGGCATGGTCTATCTCATCGGGCAAAGGAATTGTGTTTGCAACAAAAAACTTATCTACTCCCTCTATCTTCCGACCCGAGAGAAGGTGGGTGACCGCCGCATAAACATGGGAGGCACCAGCATTTTTTGCTGCTTTAGACGCTCCTTCAAGCGTCTTTCCTGTAGAACAAATATCGTCTACAAGAATCACATCCTTTTTCTGCACATCGCCAATGAGCGCATAGGTTGTTACATCCTTTGCATTCATCCGCTCCTTATCGACAAGGGCAAAAGAGGCGCCGATTTCTGTCGCCATTAAGCGAGCAAGCTTCGCGCTACCTACATCAGGAGCACACACGACAGGATCCTTTAGCCCTAGCTTCTTAATCTTTTCCGCGAAAACCGATCGCGCATAAAGATTATCGACTGGGATATCAAAAAACCCTTGGATCTGCTCTGAGTGGAGATCCATCGTCACGAGGCTAGTGACCCCTGCTGTTTCCAGAAGGTTCGCCACGAGCTTTGCCGTTATGGGCACCCGACCTTTGTCTTTACGATCTTGCCGAGCATACCCAAAATAGGGGATGACAGCGACAATGCTTCGTGCAGAAGCCCTTTTTAGAGCATCGATCAAGATCAGAAGCTCCATGAGATAGAAGTTGGGCTTTTTTGCGATGCTTTGCACCACAAAAACCTCCCGACCACGGACATTCTCTAATATTTGAACGCCTATCTCACCATCAGGGAACAATTCGATTTGCGTCTTTCCGAGGGTCATTCCCAAACTTTTAGCAATTTCCTCCGACAAAGTCGGATGGGAAGTTCCCGAGAAAAGCATAAAAGGGGTCTCAGACATCTCTCTTACTTGTCGCAAATTATACATAAAATTGGGGTGGGAGGATTCGAACCTCCGCATGGCGATACCAAAAACCGCTGCCTTACCGCTTGGCTACACCCCA
>JAGROK010000107.1 GCA_020440285.1 Chlamydiia bacterium
AGTGCGACCTATTTTTCCCTTTAGGGCTGCATAAATAGGTGAGATTTTTTACATCGAAATGATGGGCAGCTCCGCAGAGCTGTCCGAGTTTCGATGTAAAAAAGATTGCCTATTTATGTGGATGATAAAGGGAAAAATAGGTCGCACTCCGGGGCTATATGAATACCTTCATAAACTCTGAAGGAAGCGGCTCCTTTAGACATGCCCCCGTTTTGCAAGTGCGAAGCACTGGACACCGCTTTAGAAACGTTTGACCATAAGGGCAAGTTCCTTGAAAGGCATGATGATGAGAAAAAGGGGGTTTATAAACAGAGGCATTCGAAGGGCCAAAGAAGCTATAAGTGGGAACAGGCGTTGTCGCTGCAAGATGAAGAGCGCTCGAATCGACAGTAAAAATCCCATCCATTCTTGCCATAAAACGTTGCCATAATGGGAGAGACATTTGAGGAAGCAAAGTACTGTTCTTTGGAAACTGAGTGTGAAGGGCTAGAGCCTCTTCCTTTTCTCTTAAACTTCCCCAAACAAAATAGAAGTGGGGATTCTTCCTCTTTTGAACCTCTTTTAAAAGCTCGATCCACGTGGGAAGGAAAAGCTTTTTGTTTTCCCAGTTTGAACCAGGGCACACCATATAAGAGGTCCCCTTTACAAGTTGAGATTCGATCCAATCCTTTTCTTCACCACTAATCTGAAGGAGGGGACTCGCCATCACTGGATGGGGCTTTACTCCAAAATGGGACTGGACCAGGGAGAGATATTGAAAAGAGATCGGCTCTTTAGGATTAACTCCATACCGCCTATTTAACACAAGAGCATTTGGCCATTCAGGAGCTGCAGAAAACGTTGTCCCTATTTTCTCTTTCGAACGGGCGCACTTTGTCACAAGGGCTGATTTGATATTTCCTTGCAGATCGAAGAGAAGATCATATTTTTTTTCCCGCACCTTTTGAATCGCACATCTCATTTCCTTTCGATATTTGAAAATATTTTTCCTCCACTTTCGAAATACAACGGGAAAAACTTCATAAACATCAGGATGAGCGGTTAAAAGTTCTTCATAAGGTTTTTCAACCACCCAATCGATCCTCGCATGAGGAAACCTCTTTTTCAGGAAGGTAACAACGGGAAAGGTTTGCAAAATATCACCGAGAGAAGAACTTTTTACGATAAGGATGTTCATTTTACTTCAAAATATTTGCATGATTCGTCACAATATTACATAATAAACTATAGTCGAAATCCCCTTTTGGAGCTATCGAAAGAGTGAAGCAGCAAGACGTCATCTTCTCCAATAAACATCCCCGTGAGATGTACTTTCTCGCCCTTACAGAGATGTGCCAACGATTTGCATTTGGAGGGATTGCGAACCTCCTTGTCCTTTTTCTTATTAAAGACCTTCACTACTCTACCCCTAAAGCTACCCATGTCTTTGGAGCTTATACCGGAATCGCCTTTATCCTCCCCATATTAGGGGGATGGATCGCTGACAAATGGAACTACCGAAGTCCTATCATCCTTGGCTCTATCATCGTTGCTTTGGGCTCTTTTCTGTTATCCTCTTTAAGTGAGCGCCTCCTCTTCCCCTCTCTTGCCCTCATCGCTTTTGGCGGAGGCCTCTTTACCCCCTCTATCTATTCCCTCCTCGGCTCTGTCTACGCGAAAAAACCCCATATCCGTGAGGGAGGATTCTCCATCTACTACTCCTCAGTTAACATTGGAATCTTTGCTGCCATGATCATCCTTGGTTACCTTCAAACCATTAACTGGCGCATCGTTTTTATCTTGTGCGGCATCGTCCAACTACTAGGGTTAATTCCCTATTTCACCATTTTAGATAAATTGAAAACACTCTCTGTCCCCTCCCACTACTTCATCTCGAAAAAAGATGACCCCAACCACTTCCCCCTTAAAAAGCATGAAAAAGATCGGATCAAAGTGATCTTGATTATGACCCTTATTTCGATCTTATTTTGGATGGCCTATAACCAAGGGGGCTCTTCAATGACCCTCTTTGCCCTTAATTTTACCGATCGACAGCTTGGAAACTTTACCATCCCCGCCCCCTGGTTCACCTCAACTGAAACCTTTTTCCTCATCCTTTTTGCCTTTCCCCTTGCCTACCTCTACCTCTACCTGAGACGGATCAAGTCAAGCGCTAGCCCTCCGATGAAAACAGCTTTAAGTCTGTTTTTCATGGGACTCTGCTTCCTCGTGATGCAAAGGGCCGCCGCCCATATTCCTGCAGGGGCAGACCACGCCCATGCAAGCCCCTACTACCTCATTTCCTCCTTCGCTCTCATGGCCCTTGCCGAACTCTTCCTCGCCCCTATCGGCCTCTCCCTAGTCACCAACCTCAGCCCCCACCGCTACCGGGGCCTCCTCACCGGCATCTGGTTCGCCTGCATCGGAGTCGGCTTCTACCTCGGGGGGTACTTTGCAGGGTGGATGGCCCATATCCACCTCTCCACCTTTTTCGATATTTTTGTTGTCACCTCCTTTGTCCCCGCCTTCCTCCTCGTCCTCTTCAGCAGAAAGCTCGATAATATGCGCCACATCGACTTTTTATAAAAAACCTTCCTTGCTTTAATCTCTATAATTTCTTATAATTCCATTCAAAATTAAGTTATAAAGGAGAAAAAAATGGCAGAATTAACAAACATTAATTTTAGCAATTATCTTGTAGAGGCGGCTACTTATCAAAAAATTCAAAATATTCCAGCCGAGGATCTACTCCAAGGAATTCAATATCAGTACAATGGTAAGATTTATAACCTCACTATCTTAGAAACAAAACATCCAGATAATGAAAATATGCTCCTTGTTTTTAGGATTTACTCAAATGACACCTTTCAAGGAATCATTTACCAACCTACGAAAGAGGAGGATGGAGATCAGGGTTCAGAACGAGTAAATGACCTAATAGTAAATATTTATCAGGGCACTTCTATTAATCTACGAGCCTTTCTCGGAACAGGAAGACAAATCGATCATATTATGGAGCACCCTGAAGAAGGAGAGGGAGATCCTGTCCGCAAGGAAATCGAAAACCCTGTTTATGATGGAGAGATCCCTCAAGATGCTCTTTTCTCTAAAATCGCATTTCCACGTGACACCCAAAATGGAGTTGTAACTCCAATAAGACAACTACCTGCTGCCGCTAAGCCAAAAGCAGCGCCCCAAAAACCGAAGGCCCCTGCTACTGGTAATAACAACCCACCTCCTCCATCAGACAACAAATGGACTACAGGCCAAAAAAGAGGGTTTTTCCTAATAGCACTTCTTGCAACAGCAGTTCTTGGCTATGGAGCAAAAAAGGTTTTCTTCAACAAACCTCCAGCTCCTAAACCACCTGCTGTGGTTTAAACAGTAAGGGAAGAGGAGCCGTGACTTGGATCCTTTTCCCTGTCTTTGGGTGGATGAAAGAGAGGCGATAGGCGTGAAGGGAGAGGCGATCGATCTCGATTGGAAAGGTCTCCTCTCTCCCATATTGAAGATCCCCTAAAATGGGGTGCCCCATCTCTTTGAGATGAACCCTGAGCTGGTGGGTCCGTCCTGTTTCTGGATGAAGTTCAACGAGGGTTATCCCCTTCATTTTTTTAAGCACTTTCCAATGAGTGACCGCTTCTTGCCCATGGGGCGCTGAGCCATATAGGGTCTGCCCATGAAAGGATCCTTTTTTCGTTAAAAAACTTCGAATAGTTCCCCCTTCTTTGCGGGGCGTTCCTTTAATGAGGGCGATATAGGTTTTCTTCACCTCCCTTTTTTTAAAAAGAGCTTCTAACTCTTTCTTCATCGGAAGGGTTCGGGCCATAAGAAGGACTCCAGAGGTCCCTTTATCGAGGCGGTGAACGAGGTAGTGCCCTTGAAGTGGTGTTGATCCCTCGCCAGAGGGCTTATTAAAAAAGGTGAGATCGTTATCTTGATAAAGGATTTTAAAGGGCTCTTTATTGTGCTCTTTGGGGACTCGAAAAGTTACGGCGTCCCCTACCTTTAAGGAGGTGGCTCCAAAACGCTCCAGTTTCCCATTGACATGGCACCCTCCATTTTCAAGGGCCTTTTTAATGCCCCTTCCAGAAAGGCCGGTCTTTTCCTTGAGAAAAGAGAGAAGAGAAGAGGCTTTCTTTACTCGATACATTCAAGGAGTTCTATAAGGAGGCGGACTCCCACACCTGTTGCTTGTGAAAGGTGATAGTCCCTCCCTTTTTCTAAAAAGGCCGTTCCAGCAATGTCGAGGTGGATCCATGGGGTTTTCTTTTCAACAAACTCTTGAAGAAAAATCGCTGCGGTTACCGATCCTGCTATCCTTTTTCCCCCTGCATTTTTAATGTCTGCAATGTCGGAGTTTAAAAGGGGTCTATATTCAGGATCAAGGGGCATTCGCCATACCTTTTCACCACTCGCCTCCCCCGCTTTTTCGCAGAGCTTTGCAAGTTTATCATTATTGGAAAAAAGACCTGTTCGAAGATCGCCGAGAGCGACAACAATGGCGCCGGTAAGGGTGGCTAAGTCGATGATCCGATCGGGATGAAACCGTTTTTGCCCATACGATAGAGCGTCGGCTAAAATGAGCCGCCCCTCTGCATCGGTATTGGTAATCTCAACGGTTTTCCCTGAATGAGCGCGGTAAACGTCTCCCGGTTTGTAGCTGTGTGCATCGATGCCGTTTTCAGTGGTTGGAATGACAGCTGCAATGTTTGCCTTTAACTTGATCTCTGCTGCTGCTTGAATCAGACCAAGGGCAGCCGCAGCCCCTCCCATATCGGCTCGCATATCTTCGATAAAACCGGTCGGCTTAAGGTTAAGTCCCCCTGTATCGAAGGTGACCCCTTTGCCTACAACCATTGTCAGATCATCTGAGCCGGGCGCTCCCCGATACTCCACCATCACAAGGGCAGGATCAACTCTCCCTCCACTTCCAACAGCAAGAAGAAGACCCATCTTCTCTTTTTCAAGCTCTTTTTTTGTCAAAACTGTTGCTTTTACAGATCCATACTGCTTCGCTAACCTTTTCCCTTCAGCAGCTAAGGCCTGAGGGGTCACATCAAGGGCGTTTCCATTCACCAAGTCGCGAGCAAGGTTAACCCCTTTAAGAATTCCAAGGGTCTTTTTGCATGCCGCAGAATCAGAAGTCCCTACAAGAACCCCTTTCTTCAGATGAAAAGGTTTCTTCCCTTCCTTTGATTTCCACTCATCAAAGAGATAAGAGGCGAGGGCAATCCCTTCAGAAACAGCGCGCGCCGCGTCAAGCTTTGGGCATTTCGGAAGGACAAAGTTGACATGAGACCATTTTTTTCCTTGGCACCGCTTCATTGCTGCAGCATAAGATTTTCGGAGCCCTTCCATAGAGCACTCCGTTTCTTTTCCAAGTCCTAACAAAAGGAGGCGCTTTTCACTCTTCCCGGTGAGGTAAGCGAGCATGGTAGCCCCTTCCTTTCCACTAAAATCTCCTGCCTTAAGAATGGGGTCAATCACCCCCTTTAGGTCAGGAAGATTAACAGCAGGAGCCGCTCCTTTTTGCGTTTTAAAAAAAGGGACGACAACTAGATCAGCCTTAGGCCGCTTTGATACACTTGAATGAATAATGAGCTCCATTAAAACGGTATTTCATCCTCACTAAATCCGGCAGACTGGTACTGCTCTTGTTGATGATGGCTTGAATCCCCCTGCCCTTGTTGCATCTGTCCCCCAAAACCACTTCCTTGCTGGGAATAAGAGTGCTGCTCTTGCTGCCCTCCTCCTTCTCCACGATCGCCCCGCCCAAACGGAGGAAAGGAAATGTTGTGAGCAACCATATTAAGAGAAATCTGAGGTTGCCCCTCTTTGTTGGTATAAATTTCTGGTTTCATCATTTCACCATTTACAATCAAAGCGCTCCCTTTTTTTAGGTAAGGCATGATTTTATCGAATTGCTCCCCCCAAATGGTGACGCGCCACCAAAAAGTTTCCTCTTTTCCCCCTCGCTTTTGATTACATGCTAAGCGGAGAGTGGTGACCTTTTGTCCCCCTGAAGTAAAGCGGACCTCTGGGTCTGCCCCAAGATGTCCCATAATCATTAAGTGATTCATAAAAAGCTCCTTGTTTTTTCTCCCGAGTATAACGTATTCAAAAAAAAAAGCCCAAGAGTTTCCTCTTGTATTTTTTTTTTTTTTAAAAACTCTTTGGGTTCCATAGAGTAAATCAAGTAATCAAAAAATAGGGGTCTCTAGTCATGTCAGGTCTTTCTTATCCAAACGATGAAGTTAACCAGACAAATTCATCCCCTAAACATAGAAATTATGAAAACTTACTTCCCCTCCACCCAATAGATGAGGTTGAGGATTTCTATGATCCTTTTTCTGACCTAAGTCTGTTCCTCTCCAAAAAAATCAAATGTGAAATGGAACAAACAGGCTCCACAAAAAAATGGTCAGGAAAAATCGAGGCAAATCTCCTTGCAAAAATTCTTCCCGAGTTCAAGCAAAAATTCCCAAAATACCGCCTGGGCGCTTCTGCCCTTAAAAAGGTCTGGGAAAAAGTTGGGTACTACTACGAAAAAATCTATGGAAAGAAAGAAGCTTTCAAAGAAAATGGGAAGCTCAACATCAAGTATATGATCAGGGAAAACTTAAAGAAAGGGCTAGCCCCTCAGCACCTTCCCCCTTACACCGTTGCACAACAAATCGCGACAAAACTTTCCGAATGCATTGCCACCCTTGAAGGAAATCGCCCCGAAACCGATCATCTTACAAAGGTGATTTGGGCTGTTCAAAAACACCTTCTTAAAGACTTAAGTCCCCTTCAAGCAAAGAGCCCCTTTGATGAACACGACATGCTCGACAAACTCATCGTTAAAACGCAACTTGAAATCACTGCAAAAGAAGAGAAACTCTCTCCCTCATTGCTCAAAAGAGAAATTAATAAAAAGCTCGATGCTTATTTAGGTCTTAAAACCCTTGCAAAAGACAATCAACTCACCTCTACCCTCTCAATTATTCTTGCAGAAAAGCTCTACCAAAGCTCTTTGATTAGTTGCCATTTCTCCCTTAAAGAGCGGATAGCTATCGAATCTTTCATCCGTCATCATATTGAAATAGGAAAGTATAACCCTCAACTTACAAGTGATGAGCACCGCCTCGAGCTGATCCAACGGATCCTAGCCCTTTACACCGTTGCAGAAGCCCTTCCTAAAGATATCTCAGAAGAGGCTCTTCGCACCTATATCAATGAGGTTAGGGAAAAGAAAGAGGAGTCGATTCCTGCTGGCATGGACCAAGCTCTATTCATCTTTATCAATGCCGAGCTCCTCTTGATTGATGAGAAAAAGGTTGCAAAAGGACCTCTTGAAGAAGGGATTATAAAGGCGTATCAAAAAGGGATCTCTCTCCCCACCCTTTCTAACACGCAGATTGAACAATTTGAACTCCTCATATGGAAAGTGATCGAAGAAGAGGGACATCTCCTTTCCTACTTTTCTCCCGAAATGATTTCTCTTCTTACCCAAGAACTTGGAAATACCCTTATCGACCATCCTAAACAATCTTTCAAAATGATCATTAGCTCAACCCTCCAGTTCTTTAAGAAAATCATCGCTCTCGACATTGATCCGACAAAAGTGGAGAAAAAAATCGATATTTGGGTCGCTCAAAACGATATGTTGATTCAAACCATCCACTTTGACCCTAAAACCCCACTACTCACTTTGATTGAAAAGAAATGGAAGGAAAAACATTGCGACATCTCAACGATTGATCACGAATTGTTTATCAATGAGATTCTTGAGGACTCCTTAAAAGCTTACCCCATCCTCATTTCATTTGAAGAAAAGCTTAAAGAACGTCTTTGGATCCTCTACAAATACATTTGGTACCACATCCTTACCGACGATGCCCTGTCAACCTATGAAAAATTCTTGCTGTGGCATAAAATTCTTCTCCAACGTCGCCACCCTGAATGGCCCAAGGAAAGGCTCAATGAAGCCTTGAGGAAGCTCTCTGATCAGCTCCTTCCTCTTGCTCCTTCAGAAGAGGTTTCTTAATTAAAAGGGCTACTCCAAGAAGAATAAAAGGGATGGAGAGCACTTGTCCCATTGTAAGAAAAGAGTGAAAAAATGTGCTCTGCTCTTCCTTGATAAATTCTATAACCATTCTAAACCCAAAAGTGGTGATAAAAAACCACCCTGCTAGCCGCCCTCTTGGATAAAGTAGGCGGGGGAAAAAACGGCAAAAGACTAAAAACGATGAAAAATAGAAAAGGGCCTCGTAAAGCTGGGCAGGATGGCGAGGCTCTGGAATGCTCCCATCAATGGGGTGTCCAAAAATAACCCCCCACGGCAAATGGGTCACTGTCCCAAGAACCTCTTGATTCACAAAGTTCCCAAGACGGATAAAAGTTCCCACGAGCAGGGCAGGAACCACCAATAAATCAATCACTCTTATAGAAGAAATAAAGGGGAAATCTTTTCGACTGCGCCGTGCAAATAAAACAATAGCGATCAAAATCCCAATCGCCCCTCCATGACTGGCAAGCCCCCCTTCCCACGTCTTGATGATCTCAATAGGATGCCTTAAATATTCCCCTAGGTTCTCATAAAAAAGAATGTGGCCTAAACGAGCCCCTACTACAGTGGCGATGACCATATAGAGGGTGAGCCTCTCAGAAAAAAGGTGTGACTTTTTCTTTATCTCTTCTGGAGTCCAATCAGTGGTCGCGCCAAAATAACGGGTACACAGGTGGCGTAAAAGGTAAAACCCCACAAAGAAACCGAGGGCAAAGAAAACCCCATACCAAGCAATTGGTCGATTAATACCTGGAACTACAAACGAAATAGGATCGGGATCCCAAAAAAACCAATTTTCCATTGCACCTACCGTTAAATATCGAGTATGATTATACCATAGATGGTATAATATGGGACTAAAAATCAAAATATTTTCCCCTGGGAAAACAAAAGAAAAGTGGCTCCAAGAAGGTCTTGCAGAATATGAAAAAAGACTGGGAGGAATTGAGATTGAGTGGGACTATAAAACCCTTCCTCAAAAAGCCCCTTTTATCTGCTTAGATCCCCGAGGAAAAAGCTACTCTTCAACCACATTTTCAGAGTTTCTTTACAAAGAGTTTGAAAAAGAAGGATCAAGGCTAACTTTTGTCATTGGAGATGCTGATGGGCTCCCTTCCCATCTTTTAGAAAAAGCCTCTCATGTCATCACCCTTTCTAAGCTCACCTTTACCCACCAACTCGCCCGTCTCATCCTCCTTGAGCAGATCTACCGGGCAACCCAAATCTATCACAACACCCCCTACCACAAATAGATTCTAACTTCTTACTGGTTCGTAAGCTGCTCGAATATAGAGCATTGCTCCATTGATCAACGCAGCGCCCACTGCACAGTCAATAAAACCTTTGATATCGATAGAAAGGGGGAGGAATTTAAATGAGATCCCCATTAGGGTCATCCCCCCAATCAAAAAGAGGTATCCCTTGGAGTATATTGCACTCAAAGGGATCGGAGAGGGAAAAGAGCGGATCCGCTCCACCACCCGATTCACTGCCTTTTTCATTACAACCCTTCCCTTAAAGAGTCCCAAGACCAGGCTCAGACAGATGAGAATCAAAGCCCCTTGATGAGGATCCCCCCCGAGACGACTCACCTGCTTAATAAGGATCCCTGAGGGATTCGCACTCCCTACAAAGACAAGATATTTCATTCCTTTGCTTAACAGGAGAATCCCAAGGGCAAGCCAAACAAGTCCCGAGAAAAGAATCGCACTTCTGGTTGAGAGCTTCATAAAAATCCTTTAAAAAAAGTCTTCGGTTGTTATAAGAATAGATAAGTCTACAAATATTTTCAATTCCTCAAGCGACTTGGGGATTAATAATAGAATGGAGCTAACTAGATGAACATTTCTCTCGCCTTTATCCGCACTTTTTTTACGATCATAACGGTTTTCTTTATGACAACATACATGTTGTCACAACCTGAAGGAACACTTGCTATCAACGCCTTGATTGGAGTTGCGATTGGCCTTGTTTTTAGTTTGATATTGATTGGGTTTGATTCTTACTTCCGGAAATATAACCTTCGCTCTTTTAATATCGCGATTGTTGGTCTTTTTATTGGATATCTGATGGGACAAGCCCTTGTCCTGATCTTCAATGCGATTCTTGAGATCAGCACCATTTCACACCTTCTCTCTTTCAAAACACTTGAAGTGATTAAAATTGCCCTTTTCCTCTTTGGAACTTATCTAGGGGCAATTATGACTCTTCGAGCCTCTGACGAGCTTTACGTGAGCATTCCCTTTGTAAAATTTGCACCAACCGCACAAAAAAAGAGAGATCTTTTAATCGATTCTTCTGTCCTTTCCGATGCCCGCATCATTGACCTTTGCTCAACCGGCATACTTAACCAGCACCTTGTTCTCCCCCGCTTTATTATCAAAGAGCTCTACTCCCAAACGGAAACAGGAGATGAAATCGCAAGGGCTAAAGCACGGCGCGCTCTTGATGTGATTAAAAAAATGGAAGATCTCCCCGACTTAGGACTCCGATTTAATGACACCGATTTTCCCGAGGTCAAAGATACCACAAGCAAATTCATTCGTCTGGCCCGCCTTATCGATGGAAATATCCTAACGGCTGATATCAGCCGCGTTCAAATGGCCTCAATCGAAGGAGTCCAAATCATCAATCTCCATTCCCTTTCTAACGCCCTAAAGCCGCTAATGGAGACAGGGGAGATGATCAAAATCAAAGTACAACGTTATGGGAAAGAACCCCGCCAAGGAGTGGGCTATCTCGACGATGGAACGATGGTTGTGATCAACGGAGGAGGAAACTTTATCGGCGATGTCATCGATGCTCAAGTTCTTTCCGTAAAACACACCTCTTCTGGTAGAATGATCTTCTGTAATGCACTCGATGCAGACCTCGATGAACACGGGGATAACCATATGGGGCATGACGAAGATGATTATGAAGACGAGGATGAGAAATAGAGAGTGAGAGGACTCGGAAACGATATACTAGAAATCGACCGGATTCGGAAGACGATCGAAAAGCACGGGACCCACTTTTACAAAAAGATTTTCACCGAAGCTGAGCTCGAGTATTGCCTGGGACACCAAGATGCAGCCATCCACCTAGCTGGTCGGTTCTCTGCAAAAGAGGCGATCGCCAAAGCCCTTGGGGTTGGCTTTGGAAAGTCAATCTCCTTCCAAGACATCGAGATCTTAAACGATGAGCTCGGCCGTCCCATCGTAGAATTTTCTGACGCCTTTAACGAGAGGTTCAACTCCCCTCACATCCTCATCTCCATCAGCCACTGCAAGAGCTACGCAAACGCCGTCGCCATCTGGCTAGAATAATTCCCATCCCAAGGATAAAATTATTAACCTTAGTTGGGTGGAGGACCACCTGTTATGCCCTCTGTGCCTGGGCTACCACCTGGATAACCATTCGGACCTACAGGACCTTCTCTTACTTCAGTCGTAACTTGATCTCTTGGACCAGGAGCACCTGTTGGACCTGTAGTATGGGGATAAGAATGGCGATGAGGATCTTGTGAGGGAGGACCTTCAGCACCTTTTTCTTTAGTTGTTGCAATACCTTGTGCACCGCTAGAGGATTTAGAGTTGTGATTTGCTTTAGATAACCCCGAGTCCCTTAGGCCAGAAGTACCTGTTGCGCCTTCAGTTTGGGAGTGAGAAAAACCAGAATTCCCCTGTGCTCCCTGAGAGTGATTAGAAACTTCAGTTTTTCTCTGGTATGTGAAGGCCTTAAATAAGGGATAGTCTTTTACAGGAATCGATAAACTTTGAACTGGCCCTCGATATTTCTTTGCTTGAACCGTGTCTCGAACACATTCATGGCCATCATCATAACGGTTTGCTAACTCCTGTTTTGCATGAAATGACCCCCTTTCAGCCGCCTCTCTCAATAACACATATCCATAGTTACTGTCTTCTCCAGCCATCCCCTTTAAGTAAGCGAGCCCCAGGCCATACATGGCGTCTCCCATCCCTCTTTCTGCTCCCATTCTTAGATGGTTAACAGCTTTATTTTGATCACCTTTTTTGAAATACTTATCGGCTAAATATGCATAGCTTTGTGCAATCCCCGCTTGAGCTGCATGCTCAAAATATCCAGTTGCTTGAAGAAGTTCTTCTTTTTCCAAATGGACTAGTCCAAGGAGAAATGCTGCAAAATCACGCCCCTCACTCAATAACTTTTTTAAAGACTCAATATTGCCCTGATCATAGGAATATTTCATCCGTCCATCGGGAAAGCCCCACTGCGCACTTCTTTTTATCCTTTCATTAGGATCATCCTTTGCCCATATAAGCAAATGATTGGCATATACATCTCCATTATCTGCAGCCTTTTGTAAATCTGCATGAACCTTTGCTTTTTCTTCAGGGGTTTGTATAACCTGATCAATTCCAGGTAAAAGACTCCGCGCATAAAGTGCTCCAGATCCCCCTGAGTTTATAGAAGATCTAAACCAATGCCGAGCAGCTTCTATATCGGGACCCATCCGAATACCTAACATGCAAGCTAAACCAAACATGGCTTGCCCAAAAGAGTCCCCTTCTTCAGCACTGGACTTTAAGAGAGCAAGTCCCCTTGGGACATCTGGAGACGTCCCTAACCCATAATAGCAAAAAAAGCCAAGTTTAGCTGTTGCTGATCTTAATCCCATTTCATGAGCTTGCTGATAGCTTTGAAAGGCTTTTTCCCATTGTGGGGACCCATTAGGCGGACCCTCTTCGAGCTTAAGAGCCTCTTGATACAAATCATCTGCTTTTTTCAATTCTTCTTCTCGATGAGTCCAAAAAGTCGCTACATTATCGTAAGACAACCCCCCCGCAGCCAGTTGCTTCTCCTTTTTGATGATCTGATCAACAATTCCATGAAACCCAAAATGCCTGATCATACTGATGTTATGATTTGCTAGAACACAGTTAGAGACCGTTAAAACGGTGTAACTAAAGCGATCAGAGTCTTGCAGCTGATCAAAGCCTACCTTAACCCCATTACCATAAATCCGTTTCCGCACCTCTTCCTTTGGTTCTTTGGGTTGACTCAAAGCTTCTCTTAGATTTCTAATCACCTCAAGCAAAGCTGAACTTTCTCGCTTGAAGGTATAAGGATACACTTGAAGGAGATTTGAAACATCTGTAGAAGCAGGGTCATGGTGTTCCATAAAAAGTCCCCCTTCAAAGATTGTTCCAATCACATCGCTGCCATTGATTTTTAAAGAAACATAAAGGCAATGCCCACGGCATCCCGAGGCAACCAAGTACCCATTGCTGAATATGTTTTTTGTTACTGCTTCAGAAACCCTTCGATCAAGCTCAGAAAAGAGAGTATTTCGTTCTCCTGGATTCAAACCAACTTTATCTCGAATAACTAGATAGATATTATAATTTTTTAAAGTCTCAATATCACTGGCAATCTGATTAATAATGCAATTCTTATAAGCATCTTTATTGATAATGGGATGAGGCGATTGAAAGTCTTCCTTGTTAGCCTCTATAAACTCGAGAATATAAGCTTGAATCCTTAAAGGTAAGAATCGTGTCACATGCCAAAATTCTGCTTTCAACGCATTTGATTTTTCCATTTCATCCGCTTTAGCTTTTTGCGTATCTTTAATTGCTTGTTGTTGTTGTGGATCATCTGTCCCTTCATTGCGCTTATGAGTATACTCATAAAGCTGCGACCTATCACCAGTAGAATAATCCAAGTGAGTCCAAATACTGATACGACCTTGCATATGATTCAGATGTGTATAGTGTTTTTGATGCTGCACTTTATCTTGAAACAACTCTTTTGAAACCTCCGTTAAACCTTCGATAAAAGATGCTAAACTAGAGAAGTCTAGCGAGTTACTCTTCACAAAAGCATCAATTTTTCCAGCTATTTCAACTGCAGATAATGGCTTTTCTGATATGTAGACTTTTAGCTTGTCTATGCTAAAGTCTGCTATTAAATTATATCTCAGTGTAAGAGGGTCCGAAACGCCACTAGCCATTTTTCTATCCTTTCGCTTAATTGCTTTATTCTTAAAGAAATCTTAACAAATACAATCTTTATTTCAAGAGTTCTTTTTACGCAAATAGCTCTTAAAATAACGTGCGTTCGACTTTGAAGGTGCTGAAAATAAGTGAATTTCATAGAGAAGATTTGGCATCATTTTCCGAGCGGAATAGTCATTTGCGCTATTTCCGAGCAAAATGATGTCAAAGATTCCTATGAAAACGCTTAGAATCAGCGCTTTCAAAATCAAACTCACGTTAAAATAAGGAGAAGGGGAAGCGGTAATGAATGGTGAAGGTGCTGGCATATTGAGGGAAAGAGTGGGCGTAGAGGCGGAATGCATATTGCACTCCTAAAGCCCCCCAGATTTCAAAGAGGTAGGTATAGTTCATCCCGATGTCGATCGAATGGTGCCTAACAGAGGCATACCCATCAAAGTGATCGATATCAACCCGATTTTGGTTGCCAAAACCAAAATAACCTTCAGAAAAGATCTTGAGGACGTGGTGGAGATGAAACTTCCCTTCAGCGGCAATGATTGGACGGATCCAAGGATACCCTCGATTGGCAATCCCCAATCCTAAGAACCCCCAATAGCGCCACACCCAGTTGAAAACATTATCGATCTCTTTTCCCACGCTCGCTCCCACCTCTAAGTTTCCTTGCGAATGGTATGGAGAGCTCACATCACGAAGATTGCGGGTTGGAACATAAAAGAGGGTTCCTCCAAGGGTCAAGCTAACGGGATCACCGGCAACATCATCGAGAAGGAGGTAGCGGAGTTGCGCTCCCACCCTTTCCCCTCCCCAGTTGAGCTTTCTCGTATGGGAAAAATCGGTTTGAAACTGAAAGTCCCAATTAGGCCAAAAATTTACCCCCAAGTTGAGATTGATCAACTGATCGTGAGAGTGGTAGCTCGAAGGATTTGTCCCTCGATCAACAGAAGGATAGTATCGGTAGGAATAGGTAGGGCGAAGCTCAAACTCTGCAATGGGAGTCAGCCAAGGATCGACGGTAAATGAAAAAAGAGACAAGGGAATAAGAAAAAACCTTAAAAATCGAATCATGTGATTCCATTGACAGTCAGGAACCTTTCAGCATCAAGAGCTGCCATACATCCTGATCCTGCAGCTGAAATCGCTTGGCGATAGACCTTGTCTTGCACATCCCCAGCGGCAAATACCCCAGAAACGTTGGTCTCTGTTCCCCTTCCTCGAACAATGAGATACCCTTGTTCATCTGTCTCGAGCTGCCCTTTCAAAAAGGAGGTGTTAGGAAGGTGTCCAATCGCAAAGAAGACCCCTGCTGCCTCGCGGCTAATCTCTTCTTTTGTATGCACATCTTGAAGGGTGACCCTTTCAACGACATTGCCCCCTTCAACTTTTACTAAAACCTTGTTCCAAAGAATTTCAATTTTGGGGTGGTTCATTGCATGCTCTGCCATAATTTTTGATGCTCGAAGAGAATCTCTTCGATGAACGATGTAAACCTTACTTCCATATTTGGTCAAAAAAGTTGCCTCTTCAACAGCAGTATCTCCTCCTCCAACGACATAGAGCTCTTTATCTCGAAAGATCGGCATGGCCCCATCACAAACCGCGCAAGCTGTCACCCCCTTCTGCCAAAACTCCCCATCGAGTGTCCCTGGAACATCGAGGCGCTTTGCTGTAGCCCCTGTGGCTATGATCAAACTATCGGCGAGGACGGTTGTTTTTCCTCCCTGCACTTTGAAGGGGCGCTCCCTTAAATCGACCTCTTTAACATCCTCAGTTAAAATTTGAGTTCCAAAGCGTATCGCCTGCTTTTTCATCGCATCCATGAGCTCAGGACCAGTAATCCCCTCTGGAAACCCTGGGAAATTCTCCACCTCAGTCGTTGTCATAAGCTGCCCTCCAGAGGGACCACTCAAAAAACCTTCGTACATGAGGGGAGATAGGTTGGCCCTTGCCGCATAAATAGCGGCGGTAAACCCCGCTGGGCCAGATCCAATAATAACTAATTTTTTACGTTCCATAACCCCCCATTTTTCAAAATTTTGACTTAAAACTCAAGCTTCAAATGTATCAAAATAATCGGTAAAACGGTAAAATATCATCATCCTTAACGGAGGTTATTTTGAGAAGTATTCGACTCAAAGAGATGACAAAATCCCAAGAAGATGGGGTCATCCTTAATAAGGTAAATTTAACGATTCCTTCGGGAGAGTTTTTTGCTCTACTAGGACCAAGTGGCTGCGGAAAAACAACCCTTCTTAGGCTCATCGCAGGATTTGAAAAGCCCGATTCAGGGATTATCTACCTTGGAAATACCGATATCACCCACCTCCCCGTTAACCAGCGGAAAGTGAACATTGTCTTCCAAAATTATGCCCTTTTTCCCCATATAAATGTTTTCAATAATGTTGCTTACAGCCTTGTCATTAAAAAATTCCCTAAAGATGAAATTGAGCAGCGAGTGATCAAAATCCTCAAGGCGTTTCACCTTGAAAATCACATTTTTAAGCTTCCCTCACAACTTTCGGGTGGCCAACAACAACGAGTCGCTCTCGCTCGTGCGATCATCAATGAACCTGAAGTCCTCCTTCTCGATGAACCTCTAGCTGCCCTCGACTTTAAGTTGCGAGAAAAAATGCTCATCGAATTGATCGAACTCCAAGATAAGCTAAAAACAACATTTGTTTATGTCACGCACGATCAATTTGAAGCTCTCACTGTCGCAGACCACATGGCCATTATGAATCAAGATGGAGACATCGAACAGATCGGAACTCCAAAAGAAATTTATGAATTCCCTGTATCGAGTTTTGTTGCAAAATTTGTTGGGACCACAAATATCTTGAATGGAACCCTTCATAACATTGATGAATCTCCAGAAATTGATATCCCCCACCTAGGGCGTTTTAAGGTTTATATTTCTAATAAAAAAGGGTGGATGCATGAGGGGTGCAGAGCCGCTATGAGTATGCGTCCTGAAAAAATCTATATCTCCAAAACTCCAGAGAAAAACTTTACAAATACCCTGAAAGGGGTTGTCTCCCAAATCGTCTATCATGGCCGCTCTACCCAATATAATGTGATTATTAATAATCAATTTAAACTTCAGGTTTTCGAGCAAAATGAAGAACATTTTCCCCAGGAAGATATTGACTACGATGATAAGGTCTTTCTCTATTGGCAAAAAGAAAATGCTTTACTTCTGGAGCGTTAAACGATGTATGCCCTTTTTCATCGGATTCAACAACGAACAAGGAAAGAGAGCTCCTTTGCTATTGGCTCTCCTGCACTGATTTGGCAAGTCATCTTTTTTTATCTTCCCCTCCTTTTAACGATGATCAGTAGCATTTTCGTTTTAACAGAAGAGGGAGGAATCCAGGGAATCACCTTCAAAAACTACCTTCCACTATTCTCAGCAACCCATCTCTTTATCATCTTCAGCTCCATTTCTCTTGCTTTAGCCACCTCAATCGTTTCCCTTTTGATCGCATATCCATTAGCCCATTTCATTGCTTTTAAAGCAGGGCGCTTCAAAACACTTATGCTTTTCTTTTTGATCGTCCCTTTTTGGACCAACTTCCTCCTTCATGTGTATGCGTGGTTTTTTGTCCTTGAAAGGGAAGGATTTTTAAATACCCTCCTCAAAAGCCTTGGCCTTATCCATGAGCCGATTCACTTTCTCAACTCGGTTTTCGCCACACTCATCATGATGGTCTACTGCTACCTCCCTTTTATGGTCCTCCCTATCTTTTCAACTTTGGAACGCTTTGATCGCCGCTATCTGGAGGTATCTAACGATCTTGGAGCCTCTTGGCTTGAAACGTTCCGTAAAGTCATGCTCCCCCTTACTCTCCCCGCAGTCCGCGCCGGTTTCTTCCTCGTCTTTATCCCTTCGTTCGGAGAGTTCATCATTCCCGAGCTGATGGGAGGAGATAAAAGATATTTTGTCGGCAATGTTATCTCCCAATATATTCTAGGGAATGAAACGGGGGGACTTGGAGCCGCCTTTATGGTCCTGAGCTGCCTTTCTCTTGTCATCGCAGTTGCATGCATCTATATCGCCTTCAAAAAAGTGAGCAAAATGCTTCTTAGGGGGCTAAAATGATGCAGACTATTTTTGGAAAGCTTGGAGGG
>JAGROK010000108.1 GCA_020440285.1 Chlamydiia bacterium
ACCTCATCGCTCTCCAAGTTTCGTTGGAGGCGATCCCTCCTATTATTGAAGTCATAAAAGGTTTAAAATCCCCTATTTTTAAAAATTTAGAACTTCCCGATCCTTCTTTTATAACGGGCCATATTGCCCTTACTCTTGTCGATGACCCTCCTGCAAAACTTGGAGAAGGGAAAGTGATCCGATCAGGGATTCGTGCTGAACTTGATGAGCTCCGCTCTTTAAAAAGTAACAGCCAGTCGTGGATTGCAAAATACCAAGGAGAGCTCAAAGAACTCACCGGGATTAAAACCTTAAAAATCATCTTCAGCAAAGCCTTTGGCTATTGCATCGAAGTAAGTCGAGGACAAGCGGATCGAATGCCTCTTTCTTTTCAAAGAAGGCAAACCCTTGTGAGTAGCGAAAGATTCATCTCCTCAGAACTTAAAAGCTACGAAGAAAAAATCCTCACTGCAGAAGAAAAGATTCACGGAATCGAAAGCACCCTTTACCATAATCTACAAAAGGAATTAGCATCCCACCTTGAAACCATTCTTCAAATCGCTCGAAGTATTGCCACCATTGATGTCCTCTACTCACTTGCAAATGTTGCAAAGACATACCACTTCACCCGCCCATTGATCGATGAGGGAAGTGAGATCGCAATCGATGTGGGGCGCCACCCCGTTATCGAAGCCTCTCTTCTCGATGAGTCGTTTATTCCCAATGACACTCACTTTAAAAAAGGATGCTCTCTTCTCTTAATTACAGGGCCTAACATGGCGGGAAAATCAACTTATATCCGGCAGGTTGCCCTCATTACAATTATGGCGCAAATTGGCTCCTTCGTCCCTGCAAAAAGGTGTCATATTGGGATTGTCGATAAGGTCTTTAGCCGGATCGGAGCAAGTGACGATCTTTCTCGGGGACAATCAACCTTCATGATTGAAATGACCGAAACAGCCAATATCCTCCATAATGCTACCCCACGCTCCCTTGTGATCCTCGATGAAATTGGACGGGGAACGAGCACTTTTGATGGAATCTCCATTGCCTGGGCCGTTGCTGAACACCTCCTTAAGATCGGGTGCAAGACCCTCTTTGCAACCCACTATTGGGAGCTGACAGAGCTCGAAGAAAAAGAAAAAGAACTTAAAAACGTTCATGTGGCTGTTCAAGAAGTGGCTGATCAAATCGTCTTCCTTCGAAAAATTGTTGAGGGAAGTACCGATAAAAGTTATGGAATCCATGTTGCGCGCCTTGCAGGGCTTCCTCAAGGTGTTTTAAAAAGAGCCCACGAAGTCCTTCATCAGCTTGAAAAAAAAGAGATGAGCTCCCCGCCGCCACCTCCTCAAGAGCAGCTCTCCTTTTTTGTCCCACCCTCTACTGAGCTTTATTCCCTTGCTGAAGAGATCGAAAAGATCGACCTGAATCACATGACTCCTTTCGGAGCTTTCGAAAAAATTCAAGAGTGGAAAAAGCGTCTTCAATGAACCCTCCTTTTTTAGAAAATATCCCTAAAGAGCCAGGTGTTTACCTGATGAAAGATAAAAAGGGGGAGATCCTTTATGTTGGGAAGGCAAAACAGCTCGACAAACGGGTAAAGCAATACTTTATCCCTGGAAGAGATGGACGTTTAATGGTCCCCTTTCTCACCTCTCACGTAGAAGCCATCGATACAATCGTCACCTTTTCAGAAAAAGAGGCCCTCCTTTTAGAAAATACACTCATTAAAAAACATCAACCCAAATACAACGTTCTTCTAAAAGATGATAAAACCTTTATTAGTCTTACGATTAATCACAAACATGCATGGCCAATGATTCGAGTCACTCGCTATCGAGGAAATCCAAAGGCCGAGACCCTTCATTTTGGTCCTTATACGAGCGCTTTTTCTGCGCGGCAAACCCTTGATTTGATGAATCGCGTCTTTAAGCTTAGACAATGTTCCGATAGAGAGCTCTCCTCCCGTCTCCGTCCATGTCTTCTCTATTCGATCAAGAGGTGTCTTGCCCCTTGCGCTGAAAAATGTACAAAAGAGACCTATGATGGTGAAGTGAAACGGGCCATTGAATTTCTTAAAGGCAATGACCAAGCCATCCTCAACCAACTTAAAAATGAGATGGCAATCGCCTCTGAAAACCTTGAATATGAAAGAGCTGGATCCATTCACAAAACCATCCAACAAATCGAGCATGTGACAAAATCCAAGCAAGCCATCATCCGATCTAAGGGAAAAGATTGTGACATTTTCGCCCTTTACCACGAAGGAAAACACCATATCATTGCCGAGCTTATGTATAGAGAGGGGCGCCTCATCGGCGCTGATCATTTTAAATTCATCGAACTTGCATCAACCGATGAAGAGATTTGGGAAACGTTTCTTTTGCAACATTACCAAAATCAAGAATCTTCCCCTCCAGAAATCCTC
This sequence comes from Chlamydiia bacterium, assembly GCA_020440285.1. Lineage (GTDB taxonomy): Bacteria > Chlamydiota > Chlamydiia > Chlamydiales > Simkaniaceae > Neptunichlamydia. The sequence goes on from JAGROK010000108.1 coordinate 2,408, forward strand.
CTTCCGATAAAGCTAAAAGAGCAAGAGACCCTAGAAGAGATCTTAAATCTTTCTATTATCCACCCCAAAAAAGGGGAAAAAGCCCACCTTATTGAACTTGCCCTTAAAAATGCTAAGGCTCTATTTACTGAAGAGCTCTCTAAAGAAGAGCTCTTGTTAGATCTTCAAGAAACCTGTGGCCTTGATCGATGCCCTGTCCGTATTGAATGTTTTGATACCTCTAATATCTCTGGAACCGATCTCGTCGCCTGCATGGTAGGCTTTACCGATGGAAAGAGAGATAAAGAGCGAACCCGCCTATTCAAAGTTAAAGGGATCGATAAACCTGACGACTATGGCGCTATGCGTGAAGTTCTTACCCGTCACTATACTAAGGCAAAAGAAAATGATGACCTTCCCGATCTCACTCTTGTCGACGGAGGAAAAGGGCAACTCAATGTTGCCCTCGAAGTTTTTAAAACACTCGAAATTGCAAACGTTGATGTGATCTCTCTTGCTAAAGAAGAGGGGCGCCACGATAAAGGGCTCAACTTTGAAAAAATCTTCATCCCCCATAAAAAAGACCCTATCTTCCTCTCTCCCCGCTCCTCAACCCTCTTTATCCTCCAACAGATTCGGGACGAAGCGCACCGCGTTGCGATTCATTATCACCGTAAACGGCGGACAAAAAGACTTATCCAAACCGAACTTGACCAAATTCCTGGAATTGGCCCTAAAAAAAGGACCCTCCTCCTTAAACATTTTGGAAGTGTTAAAAAAATCAAAGAGGCCAGCCGTGAAGAGCTCGAAAACTTGCCCGGACTGAATAAAAACGATGTCTTAGCCCTTCTTAACTTTCAACAAAAGTCACCGTAAAAGGGTGGCGGTATCCTAAACGTCTCGATAGAAGAAAGCTCAATTCTTCCTCGACCTCCTCATAGAACGTTTCTTCTTGAGGTGTTGGAATGGAGGTAATAATCTCAATGGTTGATTTCCCTTTGACCGTGACCTCAGAGATCGGTTCAAAATCGGGAAATCGATGAGAAAAATAAGAGAGTGCGCATTGACGAATCACCCCCTTTTCAATATCGACTAAAGACCCCTTCATTTCTAATTGGAGATAACCCCTTCGGTTTATAAGATAGGCTACGACAAACAATAAACACCCAATTCCCAAAGTTATCCCTCCAATTAGATAACAAGGCTTTTCAGGATGAGCTAAAAAATTGATAAGCTGCATTCGAAGAAAATGGGCGTGCGGGAGGGAAAGAAAAAAAATGCCCAGTCCAAGGATTAAACAAACCACTAAAAAATGAACAGCCGAAAAAAGAACATTGCGAGTACTCATGAATCCATCCCAATATACCGATCGTGAATCAAAACTCTTCCGAACTATACTCTTCCTCTTCTTTTTCAATCTCTTCTTCAATCAACTTTTCCAAAGGTTTATCAGAAATCAATGCTTTAAACACAACATGAACGCAAGAGACATGAAGTCCAGTCAATCGGCAGACCTCACTCGCAATTTTAGACTGAATCTCTTCTGCTTTTTCAGGGATAGAAACCCCATGAGCCACGTTAACCTCTACTTTAATGCTCACAGAGTGATTTTTCGAGTCTTGTTCAACATGAATCCCTTTAATCCTTTCATTTCCCTCTCTCCCTAGAAGGTTATCAAGTAGATTCCCCTCTAAAAGAGCCACCTCTTCGATCTCTGCCAAACATTTGATCACAATGGCTTGAAACACCCGCGTTTCAATATCCCGCAAAAAAATCGTGTCAGCAAATTTAATTTCTTTTGTATCGAGTTCTTTAAATTGATCACTCATGAATAATGCACCTTTTCCAATTCTCTCAAGTAAGGACTAAACATCCTAAAACTTACCCTAACATAAATTTGATTTTGAAAGAACCTTCAGGAATAACGAATATCTCCCTCTAGTTTTGAAGGGTTAACCGACGTAGTGGATGGTCCTCCACGTTTTTTCTTTTCATTCGACCCTTCACCACCAAACGCTGACCATATGGCAAAACCAATTGCTACAACTGCCACAGCGAGCATTCCAAGTCCACTATTACCCTCACAAAAAGGGCCCTCTTGCTCCTCTCGTTGAGCGTTTCTGCGCGCTTTACCTCTTCTTATTTCATCAAAAACTTGATCACGGATCGCCTTCATACGTTCCATTTCTAATTCCCCATAGCCATTATTACTATCCGCAGCATTTTGATTAAAGCACTCGACCAGTCTATCCTTAAGCCTTTCAACATCAGAGTTTTGAGCATTTAAAACCGGAAGTTCCTCATCAATATTAAGAGAACCAAGCTCTGCTCGTGCAATTTGTTCAAAACCCCAATCTGAGTGGATCTTCACAATCGGAACGTTAAGGTGTGGATGAATGGGAGTATAATCATCCCTATGTCTATTATTGTAAAATTGCTGTGCAATGTGATGACAGATCGTGGTGATATGGTATCTCTGCCCATGCTCAATTTTCTCTTTAGTCTCAAAATCTACACCCTGAGCCTCTATACCAAAAATGAGGGGGGTCTCGTAAATAGCATCAATATGTATGGGGTCCCGGGGCATTCCTGCTGCTGCTGCCAAAATAAACCTCTTTATGGTTAAGGTTTCCTAATATACTAGGGGATTAGAACCTATATAAGAATTTTTTTCAACTTATTTCTTTCGAAGCCGCTCTTGGCAGGGCGATCGCATTCAAATGCGATCGCCCTGCCTCTTGCCCCCGGAGTGCGACCTATTTTCCCCTTTAGGGCTGCATAAATAAGTGAGATTTTTTATATCGAAATGATGGGCAGCTCCGCTGGGAGCTGTCTAAGTTTCGATGTAAAAAAGATTGCCTATTTATGTGGATGATAAAGGGAAAAATAGGGCGCACTCCGGGGTCTTGGTTCTAAACTTGAAAAAAAACTAAGCTTTGAATCATGATCGGTACAACCTTGGGACACACTCCGAGGTACAAATGAGGATCGCTATGCACATTGCACTCTATTTACTCTCTTGGCTAACGCTCGGCTGGATTTGTTCTCGGATGGCAGAAAAACGGGGACGCAATCCGATGATTTGGGGCACTTTAGGTGTTATTCTCGGCCTTATTGCTGTTTTTATCCTTTACTTTCTCCCCTCTAAAAAAGAGAAAGAAAAGGTCGTGAGCATCATTCCAAATTCAACAGAAAAAGTCTGCAACAAGCCTCCAGAAAAACTGTGGTATTATCTCGATAAGGAAAAAAAAGAGCACGGCCCTATGAGCTTCTATGCCCTCCAAGAAGCTTGGGACGATGACAAGATTACCGCTAAAACATACGTGTGGAACGAGGAAATGGATCACTGGACCCACCTAGAAGATCTTGCCGACCTTCTAGCGCGAATCAGAAGAGCTCCACTTAGGGGTTGAAGACTTACCAGGAAGCCTTAGTTACCCCAGGGATAAGCCCTGCATTAGCCATCTCACGGAAACATAGACGAGAGATTTGAAACTTACGGAGATACCCTCTGCACCGACCGGTCAGACGACATCTGTTCCGTAACCGAATTTTTGAAGAGTTTCGAGAAAGTTTGTTAAGCTTTTCTTGAGCTGCCATTCTCTCTTCATCACCTACAGTGAGATCGCGAACGATTTTTTTAAGCTCCTCTCTCTTTTCCCATTTTACTCGAACGAGGTGCTCCCGCTTTTTCTCTTTTTCGATCATTGCTTTTCTAGCCATAAACTTCCTATTTTTTCTTAGCTGGCCCTTTTTGCCGTTGTTTCCGATTGGGGTTCTTCTTGTTAATCACATAGAGACGCCCCCGCCTTCTCACAATTTTATCTCCCTTTCCGGGATCTGCCTTTACCGATGCACGTACTTTCATATGTTAATCCTAAATTTCAAAAGGAAGGCCCATTATACCTCACAGCAGATTTCTTGACAATGGGGTTGAATTTTTATTGTTAAATCAACTAGAATGATCTCTTGATTTAAGAAATAAAGAGTTTACAGGCAATGAAACGGACGTATCAACCCAGCAAAAGAAGACGGAAGAAAACCCATGGTTTTCGCTCTCGCATGAAAACAGCGAGTGGGAGAAAGCTCATCAACCGAAAACGACGTAAAGGGCGAAAAAGCTTAGCTGCATAGGACCTTTCTTGGGTTTAAACTTTTCAAAGTTTCAAAGACTTCTTGCAAAGCGTGAGTTTCGTGAAGTTTACCTCAAGGGAAAAAAGGTGGCGAGGGATCGTCTTTCCTTTTATTATGTCCTTGAAGGGGACGAACCTCCCAAGTTGGGCATTACCATTTCAAAAAAATGGGGAAAAGCTCACGATCGGAATCGTTTTAAGCGGATAGTCCGAGAGGGGTTTCGAACGCTCTACCAAAAGCTTCCTGTGGGGCTTTTACTCAATGTTCACCCAAGAGAGGGGTACGAAGCTCTTACGGTAGAAACTATTATAATCGAAATCGAACAACTGTGTAATTTGTGTGGCCAAACTCAACCCAAACCAACAGAAAGCGGTTGTCACAACTGAAGGGCACGTCTTAATTCTTGCAGGAGCAGGAAGTGGAAAAACAAGGGTCCTTGTTCACCGGATTGCCCATCTTATCAAAAACAAAAACGTCCCCCCTACCTCTATCCTAGGTCTTACCTTTACCAATAAAGCAGCCGAAGAGATGAGAGAAAGGGTTGCTCAACTCATCCCTAAAGAAGAAGCTAAAAAAATCTCCCTCTCAACTTTTCATAGCTTCTGCATGAAGATTCTTCGAACAGAAATTCACCGCCTAGGATTTACACAAAAATTTTCCTTGTATGATGAAAAAGATATGCGTCGACTCATTTTGCAGGTCGCCGAAGAGCACTTTGATGGAGAAGAATTTTCTTTAGATCCCATTATCCAAGGGGTTGCAACCATCAACAGTAAAGGGTTTATCCCCAAAGAACTTTCAAAGTTAAAAGAGATCTACGAGGCCCTTCGAGTTGCGATGCGCGCTTATAATGCCCTTGATTTCGATACTCTCCTTACCCTAACTGTTGAACTTTTTGAAACCTTTCCGGAGATTCTAGAAAAGTATCAAGACCGCTTCCGTTATATTATGATCGATGAGTATCAAGACACCAATCCCATTCAATATCGTCTAGCTTCTCTCCTCTGCCAAAAGTATAAAAACCTATGCGTTGTAGGAGATGATGACCAATCGATCTATGCCTGGAGAGGTGCTGAAATTGAACATATCCTCAATTTCCCTGCAGAGACCACCATTAAACTAGAACAAAATTATCGCTCTACCTCTTATATCTTAGAAGCAGCAAACGCTGTGATCCGAAATAATATTCACCGCCACGATAAAGTCCTTAAAGCTAATACAGGGGAGGGAGAAACCCTTGAGATTTTTAATGCTCCGACGGAGCAAGAAGAGGTTGAGTCGGTGATCCAGCGCCTCCTCCAACTCAAGGAAGAGAAAAACTACCGGTGGAAAGATTGCGCTATTCTCTACCGCTCCAATAATCTTGCTCGAGGGTTTGAGCTCTCTCTCATGCAAACGGTTTGGAGAAATGGAGGAGAGTGGACTCGGGGAATTCCTTATCAAGTCTTTGGAGGAATGGAGTTTTTTGAAAGAAGTGAGATCAAAGATGTCATGGCATATCTTAGAATCATTGCCAATCCAAAGGATCAAGAGGCTCTTCTCCGCATCATCAACTACCCTCGCCGCGGAATTTCCGATAAAACCCTCGATACCATCACCCAATTCAATCGAAATCAGCGCCTTCCCCTCCTCGATGTGATGGAAAACATTTCTAAAGGAGCCTCTCTCGAGCTTTCCCTTACCCCAAGAGGCTCTCAAGGGATCACCAATTTCATGATCCTCTATCGAGAGATGACGGAAAAATTTTCTCAAGTGTCTCTTTCAGAAGGGGTCAAATGGCTCCTTGAAAAGATCGACTATAAGGAGGCCCTTTTTAATGAGTTTAAAACAGATACTGTCCGGGAAATGAAATGGGAAAACATTCAAGCCTTTGTCTCGGCTCTACAAACTTACGAGAAAGAAGAGGGGGCAACCCTTCATGATTTTCTTTCTTCAACCCTTTTAAACCACCATAAAGACAAACGAAAGAAAGATCTTTTTGGTGATGATAAACTCAATCTCATGACATTTCATAGCGCTAAAGGACTCGAGTTTCCTGCAGTTTTTCTTGTTGGTCTAGAGGATCATTTAATCCCCCACATGAAAAGTCAAACAAAAGAGGGGATCGAAGAGGAAAGGCGTCTTCTCTATGTTGCTATTACACGTGCAATGGAAACCCTTTGTCTTAGCATGTCCCGTAAAAGGATGACCCACGGCAAACTTGTAAGCTGCAACCCTTCTCGCTTTCTTTTCGAAATTCCTAGGGAGATTCTAAAAGTAACATCTTGGAAATAAGTGTAGTCATATTCGATTTTTCCTCCTTACCCAAAACGTCTTTTGCTTCTCCAAATTTCTCAACATAGTCCTTTAACGCATCAAGAGATCCCTTTTCTTGAAAATCGAGAAGGGCGAGTCGAAGGGTCACTCCTTGGTGGTTGCACCTACTCAGTTTTTCAAGAAGCTCTTTTCTCTCCTCTCCATCGCGAAGGGTGAGATATTTTTCAAGCATCAGCTCGGGAACCTCTTCTTTTCCTTCTTCAATGATTTCTCGCATCACCCCTTTTGCCCCTAACTTTTGAGCCTCATCGAAACACATTTTCAGCTCCCCTAAACCTTTTTTCTTCTTCGCTTCATCAAAGCGCTTCTGCAAAAGGAAATATCTCCTCCCTATCTCACGTAAGTGCTTCCCAAAATCAGATACCCCTTCAATCGGGTATCCTAAACGGGCAATCTCTTGCTCATTCAAATCAACGAGGACTAAAGTGGGAAACTGCTCAATCTCATACTTTTCTTTCAAAGCCTGATTTTGAATAATAAGGGTCTCGCTCTGGGTCTTAAGATTTGGATCATCAATTCGGACAAAAATAAATTCAGAAGGGGCATTTCGAAATACCTCATCAACTAGTGTCTGAGAAGGCTCTAACCCATCCGAGCCGGTAAAGACAAGGGCCATAGGAAGCTGGTGACTCTCCGCAAGATCTTTTCCCCTCCAGTAATCCTTTGCAATGTGAGGCGCAGCCCATACGACGCTCCAAAAAAATAAAAAAAGATATTGACCGATCCGAAAGAGTTTCATCCTTGCTCCATTTCTCACTTTGTTATAAAATAGTTGTGTAAAAAATGAAGCCTTTTCTTCCTACAACAATTGTCCGTCATCGGAGAGAAAACTTAAAAAAGTGTAGCCTTCACGGCTTAGAAGATCGTGAAGATCTCCACTTTGTCACCTATCCCATCCACCCTGTTCCCTGGATCGAAAATGGAATGATTCTCACCCTGGATGCTCCCCCCCTATCTCCTCAAGATCGATTCCCCCTCCTTCTAATCGACGGAACATGGAAGTATGCCGGGGTAGTGGAAAGGCAGCTGCCTCAAAAAGAGAAATGGATCCGAAGAAGTCTTCCCTCCCATTTCCGTACTGCCTACCCAAGAAAGCAAACAGGTTGCTCCGATCCTGAAAGAGGGCTTGCTTCTGTTGAAGCTCTTTTCGTCGCGCACCACATCCTTGGTTACGACACAACCTCTCTTCTCGATCACTATTACTGGAAAATCCCTTTTCTAGAAATCAACTCACAATTCCTTTTACATAGTACCATTTTCCATTGATTTTTTTGAAAAAGCTCGTTTCATGCATCATCTGCTTCTTCCCTTGAAAACGAAAAGTGGCAATAAATTGAACCATTCCTTGGTCTCCGTTTTCCTCACTGAGTAGAACATCCAGTTTGATCCATTGAATCCCCTCTCCCCCTTTCCGATCGAAACGCTCAAGCGCCTCTCCTCGCATGGTCGCCTCGATATATTCTAAATTTCTTTGGGTAAATGCGGTGTAACGAGAGCGCATTAATGCCTCTGGGGTGGGTGGATTTTCCTTTCCCAAAATATAAGGGCCGCAGCAGCTATCGTAGTCTTTCCCAGATCCGCAAGGACACTTCATCAAGGTTCCCATGTCAAATAAAGAACTCTTTTGTGAACTCAATGACCAGCTCAAAGAGCACAAAAATGGTGAGAATTCCCAGCATCGCCTTTCCCCCAAATAGCTGACAATTGAGCTCTGAGTAGCCCTTATAATACCGCCCTACCCAAACCATAACAATCGGCATAAGCCCTAATAGAAGGGCGCACCCCACTCCTCCAGCATACCCCAACGCTTTGAGGAAAATCCCAGGATTCACAGCAGCAATGATAATCGGGGGAATGTAAATCAACAAGCAGAGAAAAACCTTTCTCAGTCCCACCTTTGCAATGCGAAGCCCATCGGATAAAAAGTCTAAAAGGCCAAGGGTCACCCCTAAAAAAGAGGTCGTGAGAGCAAAAAAGCTAAAAAACTGCCCCGTCACATAAATTGGAGAATAGGGAAAGATTTTCCGAAGAGGCTGGATCGCCGTCTGTCCCATAGACTCAGCTTGCAAAAGGCCATGAGGACCTTCAACAGGGATGAGGCCAAGAATCAAGTATTCCCACAAGATATAACCTAAAAAAGGAAGTGAGGTCCCAACTAAAATCGCAAAGCGAATCATCTTTGGGTGACGCCCTAAATAGGTCGTCAAACTGGGAACAATTCCTTGATAACTAAACGAAGTAAACATCACCGGCAATGCGAGAAATGCAGGCATCCAGTGCATCTGCGTTAAATAACTCAGCTTTACATTGGTAAAACCGAGAACAACAAAGACAAAAAATGATAGAGCAAGGCCAATCATCAAGATAAAATTCACTCGGTCAACCATCTTGGTTCCCATGTAGACAAAGATGCCAAAAATAGCGGAGAAAATCAAAAGACCGAGAAAATGAGGAATTTTCCCTCCAAAAAGGGAGACAACAAACCCTCCTCCTCCATCAACATAAGCAATGGTTAAGCAATAAAATAAAAAGATATAAAGAATCCAAGCGGCCATCTTTCCAACTGGACCTAAAAGATGGTGGGCCATTGAAATAATGTTTGCGTTGTTTGGCATCCAGATACACACCTCCAATAAAAGGAGCCCTGTGCAGGCACTAAAAAGCCAACAAATTAGGTAAATCACTGTTGCAGGTAAAAAACCTCCCATCGCTGTCACGACAGGAAGGGCAAGCATCCCTGCACCAATCGCCGTCCCTCCAACAAGAAGAGCGCCACCAATAGCCTTTCGAAAGGAAAAATTCATAAACTAAGCACTTTCAACTATTATTAATATCTCTGAAGAGGCTCAAAGGTCGTTATACCAGGAGAAAAAGAAAAGTTCAACCTATTTCACCGATTCAACAACGCTCTTCATTTTAAAAAAACCATCGTGTATTCTAAAGGCTCAGAAGGTGTTGAGTGATTTAGCTCTTCTAGGAATAATAGGAAGATTTTGCAACCAAAACGATATTCAAAAGAGCAGCATGGAATCGATGTTCGATATATCGATCCAAAAGCTTTATACATTTTAGAAAAACTTCGCGCTTCAGGTCATACTGCCTACCTCGTTGGAGGAAGCGTTCGGGATCTGCTTCTCGGAGTCAAACCGAAAGATTTTGATATCTCCACTTCGGCAAAGCCTGAAGAGATCAAAAGCCTTTTCCCCAGCTCAATTCTTATTGGAAAACGGTTCCGCCTTGCCCATGTGCGTTTTGGAAAAAAAGTGATTGAAGTCTCCACCTTCCGCTCAGGGGATATCGAGAATGAGGAGTTAATTACAGAGGATAATATTTGGGGCTCTCCCGAAGAAGATGTCCTCAGAAGGGATTTCACAATCAATGGCCTTTTTTATGACAGCGAAAAAGAGGAAGTTATCGACTTTGTAGGGGGATACCCCGATATTGAGAAGAAAATGCTTCGAGCCATTGGACAACCCTTTCTCCGGTTTAAGCAAGACCCTGTCCGGATGATCCGTTGTTTAAAATTTCAAGCTCGTTTTGGTCTAGAGGTTGAAGAAGAAGCTCGCCTGGCACTGATTGATTGTAAGGCTGAAATCACTAAGAGTGCTCAAGCAAGAGTTCTTGAGGAGGTCCTCCGGATGCTCGAATCAGGAGCCTCTAAAAGCTTTTTTCACCTCATGACCAACCACGGACTTATGCAACAACTCCTCCCTGCCATTGCTGATTATTTAGAAACGCATGAAGGAAATGAAATCTACTCCTTTTTAGATGAGGCTGATCGAACAATTAAAGAGCCTCACAACCCTTACCTTGATCGCCCTGTCCTTCTTGCATGCCTAGCGTTCCCCCTGCTAGAAAAACACCTAAAAACCCACTTTATTGATCGAGAAAAAATCCCACACCTAGGAGATATCTACAAAGAGGCAAACCAAGTCATGGACGAGGTTTTCGATACCTTCTTTAAAATCCCTCGCCGCCTCCGCATTCGCACGTTAAGTATTTTAATTTCTCAATACCGGATAACCCCCTTTCAAAAGAAAAAAAATAGCCGCATCCGGATCCCCCGCGCACCAGAATTTCATCTTGCCCTCCAATTCTTTGACCTTAGGTGCCGCTTAGAGCCTGGTTTGCAAGAGCTCCATGTTAAGTGGAAAGAGGCTTATGATCAGGTGGCAGATACCCTTCCAGCCATTCGGACAAAAAGTCATCGCCCCCGCAAACCCCGAAGACGCAGATGACCTATCACCCCATTAGTGATTTGGCTGCTTTTGTCGGCCCCCCTTTAGATGAAGGCCCCCTCCCAGCCCTTTTTTATTTTGCCCTTTCTGCGGAGGACAGCCTGAAAAAAAAACCTTTTAACCAACCCGTTAAATATTTAGAGCACTCCTCAACAATAAGAATCTTTTCGGTGACCCTTCCTGCTCACGAAAATCACTTTCCTCCAGAAAAAGCCATGGAGGTTTGGAAAGAGAGGATGACGCAAGGTGAAGAAATCATACCCCCTTTTATTGAGCACGTGAAAGGTCTTATTTCAGAATATACCCCTTACATCACAACATGTGGGGTTGCTGGCCTTTCAAGAGGGGCCTTTATCGCATGCCATGTTGCAGCCGTTTGTCCCGAAATAACCCATATTTTAGGCTATGCCCCCCTGACACGGCTCGACTATGCTCCTCACCTAAATCTTGAAACCTTAACAAACAAGCTGAGCGAAAAAAAACTCCGTTTTTACATGGGAAATAATGACACCCGAACAGGAACTGAAAACGCCTTTGCATTCATCCATAAACTAGCAAAAGAAAAAAGGCATAGCGCCCCCGTCGAATTCATTTTAGGTCCCTCAATTGGTTATCAAGGACATGGCACCTCGACAGAGGTCTTCCATGAAGGAGCCCGCTGGATCCAAAAGGAGCTCATCCATGAATGATGACCTCTTTCTTTTTGCAGGAGAAGTTAGCGGAGACCTTCATGGAGAAAAACTCTTGCGAGAACTCTACGCTATAAAACCAGACCTTAAAGTACGTGGCGTCGGAGGTCCTAAGATGAGAGCTCTCGGCATGGATTGCATTATGCCAATGGAAGACTTTCAGGTGATGGGATTTATCGATATCCTCTCCTCTCTTCCAAAGCTAGCCAAAAAATTTAAAATCATTAAGGAAGATATCCTAAAAAATCCCCCTAAGGGAGTTGTCACGATCGATTATCCTGGGTTCAACCTCCGACTTGCAAAGGCTCTTCACCGAAAACAATCGCCAGCTAAACGAATCCACTATATCTGTCCTACCGTCTGGGCATGGGGAAAAAGGAGGATCCCCAAAATGGAACAATCACTCGATGCCCTTCTGACTATTCTCCCCTTTGAACCCGACCTGTTCTCCAAGAGGAAGCTAAAAACCGAATATGTAGGACACCCTCTGATCTCACGGATTGAAAATCACCATTACGATCCCGAGTGGAATCAAACCTATGGGATTCAAAAAGAACAACAAATTCTCTCCATCTTCCCTGGGAGTCGGGAAAAAGAGCTCCTCCGCAATTTCCCCACTCAAATGAAAGTTGCCAGGCAAATTCAAAAAGAAAACCCCGACCTTCTCATCGCTGTTTCATGCTCCGATGAAAAATTTCTCCCCTTACTAAAAAAAGAAGGAGAAAATGCTTTGATCATTAAAGCCGAGCACCGATACGAACTGATGCGCGCTTCCCACTTCGCTTTTGCAACATCAGGAACAGTGACCTTAGAACTTGCCCTTCACCATATTCCAACCGTTGTCACCTTCGCAATCACCCCTCTCGACCTTTTCCTTGCGCAAGTCATTTTCCGAATCAATCTTCCCCATTATGCCCTTCCGAATATCATTTACCAACAAGAGCTCTTTCCAGAGCTCTTTGGCCCCCACTTCACAGAAGAGACCCTTTATAAAAAGGGGACGGAGTTTATGATGAGCGAGTATAAGCGATCAAACTGCATCGAGGGATGTCGACACCTTAAAAACCATCTAGGGAAACAAGACGCCAGTCAAAAAGCTGCTCAAACAATCATCAACACTTTAGTATCCTGAAGTCCCGTTGTACTTCGTTCCTTTCGTCATTTTATAATTGATCACCTCAACAAGACCAAAGCGGTACCCTTCACATTTTTTATGAAAAATCCCCATCTCAAGTGCCTGCGCCAGATGAAGAATCAAACATCCACCGACCCAATTCAAACCACCTCTCCCAATATCTCTGATCGAACGGTTAAGAAACCCTTTCTTGATGATCTGTGCTCCATCACGAAGGTACTGAATCCCCCAGCTCATTCCCATAGCTGGAGTAGATAGAAGGGACATTGCTATTGATACCCTTCCCTTATCTGGGTTGGTTTTTTTAATTGCATAAAGCATTGACGCGGCAAGGGATAGTCGAATCGCTGTCACACCCATCATTGAAAGGCGATTACCACCAGTATCATCTCCTCGGATAATCCCCTTAACCGGCTGAGGAACAACTAAATCTGTATAACGACTCCCCACAATTCTACTAAAACTTACCATCACCATTTCTCCTACTTAAAAAGTTGAACCACAATGGTAATAAAATATTATTTTTAATCAAATGTTTTTGTTTCAGCCGCGGAGCGCCTTGATCTTTAACGCTTTTTTCGCTATCATTAGTGGGTCATGGATAACCTGCTAAAAATTTATATTGACCGTCTTTCCAATGAACGAACGGAGAAAATTGAAGAATCTCTTTCTCCTGAATTCATGGATGTGCGCGAAAAAGATCTTCAGTTCAAGAGCCCTGTATCCATAAAAGGAAAGGCTTATCTTGCTGAAAATCATCTTGTTATACAACTATCTGTTGAAACCAATGCTCATATCCCCTGCCTGATCTGTGATGAATGGGTGGAAAAAAAACTCACCATCAAAACTTTCTACCACACTGAAGAACTTGAAAATATTAAGGGACAGGTTTACGATTATACCAATCCTCTGCGAGAAGCGATTTTACTAGAAGTCCCTTCTTATGTAGAATGTATGGAGAATTGCCCAAAAAGGGGCGAATTAAAGAATTACTTGCAAAAAGGAAATGATCAGTTTCCCTTTGCTGATTTAAGTTAGGAGAAAACCAGTGGCCGTTCCACGTAACCGACACTCAAATGCACGAAAGAACAGCAAACGTGCGCACCACGCAAAAAAAGATAAACATGTTGCAAAATGCTCAAACTGTGGAAAAATGCACCTCCCCCACCGCATGTGCACATTCTGTGGGTACTATGGAGGACGTTCCGTCATCTCGGAAGCTCAAGAGTAAAATCCCCCATTTAGGGATTGATCTTTTGGGGGGCGACTCGATGTCGCCTAACCACCTTTTAGAAACGCTTCGTGCTCTCTATTCAGAGATTAAGGATCCCTTTTGTCTAACTCTATTCGCAACTCCAGAAGTTGCCACCCACATTGAAGCTTTTAAAAAGGCCCATAACCTAAAGGAAAAAGAGCTCGAAGTGGTCCAAGTTGAGGAAGTGATCTATATGGATGATGACCCTCTGTACGCCATTCGGAAGAAAAAAGCCTCTTCAATGCAAGTTGGGATTAAGCTCCTTAAAAACAAACAAATAGACGCCCTCATCTCTACAGGAAATACAGGAGCCCTCATCGGAAGCGCTAAGATGGAACTTCCGATGCTTCAGGGGATTTCTCGAGCAGCCCTTATCACCCTCCTCCCCACAAAAAAAGAACCTGTCGCCGTGATTGATGTCGGGGCAAATATTCAATGCACCCCTGAGCAATTAGTCCATTTTGCCCAGATGGGTGTTGCTTACCAGAAAGCGCGAGGAATTAAAAAGCCCATAGTCGGCCTTCTTAATATTGGAACCGAAGAAAAAAAAGGGCGCGCTGAACTTCGCGAAACGTATAAACTAATGCAAAATTTCGATGATTTTTCTGGAAATATTGAGGGGAAAGAAGTTTTTGAAGGGAACATTCATGTTCTTGTTACTGACGGTTTTACAGGAAATATTTTCTTAAAAACAACGGAAGGCTTTTCCTCTTTTATCCTAGAAACCATGAAAAAAAATCAAAATCTTCTCCCTTTCTCTAAACCCCTCCTTAAACGGCTAGAAAAAGAACTTTACTCTGCTGAACATCCAGGAGCAATTCTCTGCGGTGTTGATGGCATCATCATTAAATGCCACGGGGATGCAAATCCTCAAGCAATCAAGTGTGGTGTACAAGGGGCTATCAACCTTTTGGAAGGAAACTTTCTAAACAAGATCAAATTTGAACTGATGACCTTGTAAAATAGGCGATCTAAAAATTTTCTGGAATGGGTTAACCCATTTGTGTTATGATCACAGTTTGTGAACACATCTATACTGGTGAAACCGATGAAAGAAATTCTTCTAAATGTGTCCTCAAAAGAAAAGAGATGTGCGGTATTAAAGTTTGGAAAGCTCCAAGACCTGATCGTTGAAAGGAAATCGAATCGACAGCTCACCGGAAATATTTACCGGGGAGAGGTGATGAACATTTTGCACAACATTCAGTCGGCATTCATTGCGATCAATGAAGGAGAGAACGGATTTATCCACATCAGCGACATCGTTGAGAACACACAAAAATTCCAAGAAATGTTCGATATGGAGTTCGATTGGGACTATGATGTCAGCTCTATCAAGACCCGCGAACTTAAAGATGCTGATATTTCGAAGTTTATGGAAATTGGACATCCCGTCCTTGTCCAGGTTGTGAAAGAACCGATTGGTTCGAAAGGGGCACGTCTTACCTCTAATATTACAATTCCTGGCCGCTATCTTGTCCTCCTTCCTAACGCTCCTCACCGAGGGGTTTCTCGAAAGATTATTGACCGCTCAGAGAGAGACCGTCTCAAGAAAATCATCCGCGCTTTTGAAATGCCCCAAAAAATGGGACTTATTTGTCGCACAGCCAGCGCTAATGCCTCAACAGATGAGCTGATTGCAGAAGCAACAGAGCTTTTAAAGACCTGGGAAAAAATCCAAGAAGATTTCAAAAACTCAGAGGGGCCAAGTTGCCTTTATCGGGAATCAGACCTAATCAAAAAAGCGGTCTTAAGAGCGATCAATAAAAAGTATACCCGAATGCTCGTAGACGATTATAAAACCTATCAATATTGTCGCCAAGTTTATAACCGTTACAAAGGAGACCACACCTTAAAGCTCGAATGTTATCGGGATAAAATTCCGATGTTTGAGCGATTTGCTGTGGAAAATGAGATCGAAAGGTGTCTTCGAAGAAAGATCTGGCTTCAGAGCGGGGGGTACCTGTTTTTTGATAAGACTGAGGCAATGTATACGATCGATGTGAACTCAGGAAGAGGAAGTTCGTCGCGTGAAAACATCGACGTAGAGGAAACTCTTGTTCGCATAAACATGGAAGCAGCAGATGAAATTGCCCGCCAACTCCGAATCCGCAATATTGGAGGTCTTGTCATCTGCGACTTTATTGACATGCGCTACAGGCGGAATCAAAGGAGAGTTCTTGATACCCTTAAAGAGGCTATGAAAGAAGACTCTGCAAAGTGTACGATATTAGGAATGAGTGATTTTGGCTTAGTTGAAATGACTCGACAAAGAACCCGAGAATCTTTGATCCAAACCCTTTTTACCAACTGCCCCTATTGCTCAGGAAAGGGGATGATTAAAAACTTCGAAAGCACCTCGATAGAAATCGAACGGGCGATAAAGAGACTAATGTCCCTTCACAATGAAAGCAAGGTGGAGCTTACGACTCACCCACAAGTTGATGAATACTTAGGGAAAGGGGACAAAAGCCACTTCGAAAAAATTGCTAGAAGCTTGAAGGGAGAAATTACTTTTAAAAGTAATGATGAACTACATTTAAACGGATTTGAATTTTATTCCCTTGCTGATGGACAGAAAATCGAATGGTAAGATCCAGTCTCTCCTCGCTAGAATTGATCGTCTTGCGATCTCCGAGGAAATTCCTGATAAGTACTCTCAGATCTTTAAAGAGTTCTTAAGGAGCTATCAGTCGGTAGTCGAAGAACACGGAAAAGACCTCGATGCATTTCTTGAGATCTTTAACGTCTTTATTCGCTTAGTCATTGAGCAGTTTCGCTCTCCTTTTCAGTTTCAGCCTTACCACGAGAAGCTGAGAGTTCCATTCGATTACTACAAGTTTGGCCTCGATTTTCTAAGACCCCTCGTCGATCTTCCCCACTCAACGCTCACAGGGACTGAAAATCTTGATCTCATTGAAACCTTCTTAAAGAAAAAAGAAAATGTCATCTTATTTGCTAATCATCAAATTGAAGCAGACCCCCAAGCAATCAGTATTTTGCTTGAAGATTGCTATTCTGAATTTGCTGAAAACCTCATCTTTGTCGCGGGAACAAGGGTAACAACTGACCCTTTAGCAATTCCCTTTAGTATGGGACGGAATCTCCTGTGTATCCACTCAAAAAAGTACATAGACACCCCTCCTGAGCAGCAACACGAGAAACAGATGCATAACAAACGGACCATGGAGCGGATGGTAGATCTTTTAAGTGAAGGGGGACATGCCATTTATGTTGCGCCAAGTGGAGGAAGGGATCGGGCAAATGCTGAAGGAGTTGTTGAAGTCGCTCCCTTCGATCCTCAAAGTCTTGAAATGTTTTATCTCATGGCAAAAAAAGCAAAGAACCTGACACACTTTTTTCCCCTTTCCCTTTCCACCTACCACCTCCTTCCTCCTCCAGAAACAACAGAAACCGAACTTGGGGAAAGTAGAATCACAAGGGGGGGAGCCCTCCATATGCACTTTGGAAAAGAGGTTGATATGGAACACTTTCCTGGAGCTGAAAAAGCGACCGACAAAAAAGATTTAAGGCGGATTCGAGCTCAGTATTTATGGGAATGTGTTAATCAAGAATATAAAAAATTTCCCAAATAGGAGGGAATATGAAGCGATTTCTTATCATTATAATGATCACAGTCTGGGGATCTGCAGAGAGCACTCAAAGTTTCATAGAGGTGCAAGACCAATCTCCACTGCAAATCCTTACTCCCTCCCTATCAGAACGCAAAACAGCAAAGATTCGCCTTAATAATGGCCTTGAGGCCTATTTGATTTCCGATCCGAAGGCCGACCAATCTGCAGCTGCACTTTCAATGGAAGCTGGTTCTTGGAACGATGATCCTCGATATGCTGGGATTGCCCACTTTTTAGAGCATCTCCTCTTCATGGGATCAGAAGCTTACCCAGAAGAAAATGCTTATGACAAACAAATATGGGATAACGGGGGGACTCTTAATGCTTATACAGCATCTGATCGGACCGTTTACATTTTTTCTATCAATCACAGCGCCTTCCCTACGGCCCTCGATATGTTTGGCCACATGTTTTCTGATCCCCTCTTTAACCCTTCGGGGATAGGAAGAGAGCTCCACGCAGTTGATCAAGAACATGATAAAAATATCGAAAGTGATGGGCACCGCATTTGGATGGTCCTCAAAGAGACAGGAAATCCCCATCACCCCAATGCCCTTTTTGGAACGGGTAATGCTGAAACACTTGGAGGAATCCCCCAGGAAGAGGTGAAAAGATGGCACAGAGAAAACTATAGCGCCGACCGTGCTCACCTTGTTCTCTACTCAGCACTCCCTATCGAAGAGCTCAAGGCAATGACTGTGTCTCATTTTGCCTCAATTCCTAAAGGAAATAGGCCAAAACCTGTCCGTGAAAAGCTTTTTTCAGAAAAGCAAGAGGGACATATCATTGCGATCAAACCGATAAAAGAGATGAGAAGCCTTTCCTTAATTTGGGAACTCCCAAAAGAGTATGTCTCAAACCTAGAATGCCGCTCACACGATCTTTTAGGGTATGTCTTGAGTGGGAGGCACCAAAACAGTTTGTACACCCAACTAAAAAAAGAAGAGCTAGTCGAACAAGTCTCTTCCAATCTCATACGGACGAGCAGAGACTCTGGCATATTTAATATCTCCTTTGATTTGACCCCTCTAGGTGCAGAACAATTTGAAACAGTGATTGAAAGATGTTTTCAAACCCTAAATGGGTTTAAAGCAAATGGCATCCCCCCCTACATCTTCAATGAAATGAAAACAATGGCAAAGATCAACTATGAATATCAGTCTCGAGAAACTCCCTATCAGTTCGTCTCGACTCATGCCGATAATATGATCGATGAACCTTTGGAAACATACCCATCGAAAACAGTGATGCCAACAACCTATAATCCACAAGAAATCAACCATTTTTTAAATCTTCTATCTCCTGAGTCTGCTGCATATTTTCTCATTGCCTCTCCTGAGCTCAGTGGAATCGATCCTGATAAAAAAGAGCGGTGGTCTAACGTAGAATATGCCATCCGCAAAATTCCCACTAAGTCTTTAGTTGCATGGGGCGATCTCCCATCCCATCCTCACATTGCTCTTCCTAAGCAAAACCCTTTCATCCCCTCTAACCTTAAGCTTGTCCATAGCGAAGGAGAAGGGGAAATCATGGTCACACCAAGACCAAAAAAACTTATATCGAGCGACTTTGGCACCCTATATTTCTGGGGAGATACCCAGTATCAAGTTCCTGAGATTTCGTGGATTTTCAATATTAGCACTCCCTTCATTGATGGAACAGCGCGCCACTCGGTCCTTCAAGATCTATTTCAGTATACCCTTGATGAAAAAATTGCCGATTACCTCACCTACGCTGAAGCTGCTTCATTAAGCTTTAAGTGTCGAGTGCACGACATGAAGCTCCTTTTTATGATCAATGGCTATAGCGAAAAAGCTCCCCTTCTCCTTCAGAAAGTTCTAGCAGAAGCCAAAAAATGTCGAATGACCAGAGAGGAGTTCGATCTCTATACAACCTCCCTTAAGAGTAGCTACTCCAATATGGGAAAGGCAATGCCCGTCTTTCAAGCGCAAGAAATCACAATGAACCTCCTGTTCAACAATGCCCCGAAACATACAGAAAAACTTGCTGCTCTTAAAACAATCACCTATGAAGACTACCTCTCTTTTGCAGACAAACTCTTCAGCGAAACCTACATCGAAACCCTCCTCACAGGAAATATGACTGAAAAAGAAGCTCATCAAATAGGAGAATCGGTGAAAGAGATCTTCCACTCTACCCCCTACCTTAAGAAAAACCAAGAGAGGAAACAGATGCTCACCCTATCTTCCTTCCAGGGACCCTATAAAGTCCCCGTGCAGACAGAAAGTTTGGGCAATGCAGCAATCCTTGTCATCCAAGAAGGGGCTATGACCTTTCCTAAAAAGGCATCCCACGTTATCCTTGGAACGGCGCTCCAGGAAGATTTTTTCGATACCCTCCGAACAAAACAACAAACCGCCTACTTTGCCCGTGCTTCAAGTCAAGAAGAAGAGCAGCAACTCTTCAACCTCTTTATGGTTCAGTCAACCTCCCACCAACCCGATGAGTTGATCTCCCGCTTTGAACTCTTTCTAGAAACCTATATCAAGGACTTTGAGTCGACCCTTTCAGAAGGGCGTTTTGAAGTTCTTAGAAACAATCTCATCACCCTCCTCGATACTCCTCCAACAAATCTCCAACAGATGGCGCAACATCTCAACCACTTAGCCTTTACCCATAAAGGGGATTTCGACAGGCGGGAAAAACTGATTGCTGCCCTTAAAAAACTCGACTATGAAGAGTTTAAAAGTGATACGATTTCCTTCCTTTCCCGAAAAAACCCCCGCCGCATAGCTATCATGCTTGAAGGGA
>JAGROK010000109.1 GCA_020440285.1 Chlamydiia bacterium
TGCCAGGAGATGTAATATTTCTCCCCAACAGGAGGAAACAAACATGTCTATGCAACTAGAGCTAACAATTTTAAGTAGGTTCATCGTTCCTGGGGTCAGCAATGAAGCAATTCAAGAAAAAACCCAAGAACTTGGACTCTCCATGGAGACAAAAAAAGATCTTCTAACTTTAAGCCACTCTATCAGACAAACCATCTTGGGTAAAATCTCTGACTTCTTATTAACAAAAGAGGCCAATGACATTTGCCCCAGAGCAAAAAATTTTAATGCAAGGGTGTTATATATGAAAAATGTAGCTGATAACCTTGATAAAAACCTGACTATCCTTTTTCCTGAGCTTACAAAAAAACAACCGGGAACGATCACAACGGAAAATGGATGGACTTGGGAAAAATCGCTCTTTGAACCGGACCCTTCTTCTTGGACGTGGCTTGTATCTCCGATCAAGAATACTTGGAATTACTTGACTCAATACTAAACTTTAACCGATAAAGGCTAATGCATGCCTTTGTTAAATATATTAAAGCGACCGTTCAACATCTGGTTTCCTGTCCGTTCTGATGGAGATGCGGAAGGACTCGGCACATTCTCCGGTGTCTATTTGCCAAGTGTTTTACAAATGCTTGGTGTGATTCTATTCATCCGCTTGGGATGGATCACAGGGCACGTGGGCCTTCCTAAAATGACCCTGATCATTTTGATGGCTTCATCGATCCTTTTTCTAACAGGACTTTCAATGACATCGATTGCCACCAATATGAAAGTGGGAAGTGGAGGATCTTATTATATTATTTCGAGATCGCTCGGCATGGCCTTTGGAAGTGCCATTGGTATTCTTTTAACAGTGGCTCAACTAATCACAATTGCAGTGTGTGTGACAGGGTTTGCAATTTCTTTAAAGGAGCTCATGCCCCACCTTTCCATGACCCTTTTAGAGATTTATACGCTCGGAGGACTTGCAATTGTTGCCTTTCTTCCCGTTGATTTCGCACTCAAAACGCAAGGGGTTATTTTTTGCATCGTTATCACTGCGATTCTCTCTGTTTTCTTTGGAAGTAGCAGTAATATTCCTGACACAATCACCCCCCTTTCTTCATTTGAAACGATTTCATTTTGGGGAGCCTTTGCCCTTTTCTTTCCTGCTACAACAGGGATTGAGTCGGGAATGGCGATGTCTGGAGATTTAAAAAACCCCTCCCGTTCTCTTGCCATTGGAACTCTTGGGGCTGTTGTGACTGCCTATATCGCTTACGCCTCCATTTCGATCTTTTTAGCAACGAATGTTTCAGGGGATTTACTCCGCTCCCATCCCCTAATTATCTACTACACGTCAAAAATAGGGCCCCTCTTCTTATTGGGAGTGTGGGGAGCCACCCTTTCAAGTGCCCTTGGAAGTCTGATCACCTCTCCTCGAACACTGCAGTCCCTTGCAAAAGATCACATCCTCCCCTCGTTCTTCTCGAAGAAATTAAGGCGGGCAGGTCTTTTAATCATCGGACTCGCAACAGTCATGACCCTTTTGATGGATATGAACCACCTCTTACCTATTCTGTCCATGGTGTGTTTGATGACTTACGCCCTTTTAAATTTTGTGGCTTTTTTTGAAACCCTCTTGAAAAATCCCAGCTGGCGCCCCCTCTTCAAAACGCCGGTCGCTCTCTCTTTTACGGGAACAGTGGGATGCATCATCAGCATGTTCATGATCGATGCAGGTTGGGCCTTTCTCATACTCCTTGTGGTTGGAGGACTCTGCATTTGGACAACAAAGCGAAACCTTAAAGGGAATTGGAATGATATCCGCTACAGCATCTTTTCCTTTTTTGCTTCAACAGCAACAAGTAAGCTCGCTCATATTAAGAAAAACCCAAGAAGTTGGCGCCCAAACATCTTAGCCATTATCGATCCAGAACTTCAGGAAAAAGAGACGATTGATTTTGCCCACGCGCTCAATCAATCAAAAGGGTTCCTTACCTATGGGACCACTCTGCGAGAAAAGAAAAACCTCGAGCTCACTCAAACCACTTTTGAAGAGTATTTTAAGAAAAGGGACATCCCCTGCTTCTTCCATATCAATGCCCATCAAACCTCAACACTTGGAACGCACAACATCGTCCAAAATTATGGGCTAGGACCTCTTCAACCCAATACAATCATCTTAAAACCGCCTAAAAAGAATATCGAAGGATTTTGCAAGCTCATTTCGGCCGCTTACGAGCTCCAGAAAAACATCATCATTTACAAAAGTCGCCCCTTTGAAAAAAAGGAGGCAATCGATCTGTGGTGGGGAGGGAGATATCACTCAAATTTCGAGCTTGCCCTCGCTCTTTCTCATATCTTGCAATCAGGAAAAGAGTGGCTGAAAGCAAAAATCACCATCAAAACGCTCGTCAGTAACAAAGCTCAAGAAATCCACATGATCAACCTTTTCAATAAATATCACTCTGCCCTTCGTTTCGACAACCTCTCCTTCAAAGCCTACATCGATGAAACAAATGATTTCTACGCCCACATTGCAGACTATTCCACCGATGCCGACCTCACCTTTTTAGGGCTCAGAGCCCCCGACTTTAAGGACTATCCAAGCTACTATAAAAAGCTAATGGATGAGACGGAGAAAATGGGCAATGTTGCCTATGTCCTCGCAGGAGAGAAGCTCAACTTTCAGGAGATTTTCGAATGACTGTGCTCATTTATGCTGACGAAGGGGTTAATGCTGCGACTCTCCAAGAAGTTCTCATCACGATGAAACAGCACTTCGCCCACGTGGAAATGGTAGATCACCACTACTTATGCGAAGAAGAGTGGGAAAAAAGAGCAACCCTTCTCGTCATTCCCGGTGGACAAGATATCCCTTACGATCGGAAACTCCGCGGAAAGGGAACAGCAAAAATCCGAAAGTTTGTAGAAGAAGGGGGGAGCTTTTTAGGGATTTGCGCAGGAGCTTATTTTGGAGCAGCAGAGGTCATCTTTGAAAAAGGGACCCCCTTAGAAGTTCATGAAAAAAGAGATCTTTCTTTCTTTCCAGGAGCAGCCTTTGGAGCCCTTTACCCAGATACTCCCTTCACATACGAGTCTGAAAAAGGCTCTGTCCCTTCCCATATCTCTGCTCACGGAGAAGAGATGCACCTTTTCTACAAAGGGGGATGCTCCTTTAAAGACCCTGAAAACTTCCCAGGCATTTCAGTCATTGCACGCTATAAAGATGTGAATGATCAAGCAGCTATTGTTCATTGCCAAGTCGGAAAAGGAAATGTCATTCTTTCAGGGGTTCATTTTGAAGTTAGCCCCTTAAGGCTATCTGAAAAAGAGAGCGATCCTAAACTCATCTCCCTCTTAAAAGAGTCCGATGAGAAAAGAGAAAAACTCATCACCTTACTCTTCAAAAAACTCAACTTTTAAGACTTTCTGGATACTTGTTAACAAACGTTTGAAAAGAAGTAATTAATGGAGCAGGAAGAGCATCCAGAGGAAACCAGCTCCAACCATCACACTTATGGGGCTCTCGACACTCAGGAATTCCTTCAAACTCAGGAATGATGACAAACAGTGTGACATAATGTTGGTTTTTAGGGGCAATAAGATCGCTTGTATAAGGACCCCGAATCATTTTCTTTGCGACCAGTCCCACCTCTTCCAAAAGCTCCCTAGCTGCGCACTCTTCTACTGTTTCCCCATATTCTAGATGCCCTCCAGGAGGGGCCCAGGTTGCATCAGCAATCACCCCTTTTCTTTTTCCTAAAAGAACTTTGCCTTCACTGATCGCTATAGCGGCAAGACCAACACGGGGCCGGTGTATTACGACTTCCGACGGAGCCATAGGCTTCCAAATGTCGTTGCCATGAGAAGCTTCACCCCTGCCAATGGGAGGAAAGGGAGGAGACCAACTAACACACTTTGCTTGAAAGAGAGGAAGCGGGTTAGATTCCCCACACCCAGGGTATAAATCACCATCTGCCCAAGAAGGATGCTCATCATGATCCACCATGAAGAGGGTCTTTCCTTAGCATACGCAAGTTTTCCTATGATAAACGCTGCAACAGGAAACCCGATAAGGTAACCTGCTGTAGGAAGAGCTAGCCAAAGAGAGTTGGAAACACCTCCCGAAAGGAGAGGAAGTCCCAAAGAAATCAGTGCCAAATAAAGAAAGGTTGAATAAGAGGCGCGTCGTCCCCCTTGCATCAGGGCAAGAATAAAAACTCCAAGGGTCTGCATCGTCATTGGAACAGGATAAAACGGAATTGAAATCTGAGCGCAAGTAGAGAGAAATAAGCTCCCAAGAATGACTTGAAAAGCTGTCCAAGCACGCACTTTTAAAGCGCCTGAAACGACTGACTTTGATTCTGTAAATGTTTCCATAATCACACCTCTAAAAAAAGACTATGAGTCTATTATCGATGATCGATTATTTTTGAGCAAGTAGATCCGACCAAATCATAGTCGATGACATCTGTGATTTTTACTTGATACCTCTTCCCAAATGCATCAACTCCTGTAGGATCGTTAATGATCACCTCTCCATCGATTTCAGGACACTGCCCTCGATGACGTCCCCGCAAAAGGTATGGGGAGTCGGGATGATACCCTTCAATGACAACCTCGAGAGTCTTGCCAATTTTTTTCTTGAGAAGCTGTTGGACAACTTTTTTTTGCACTTTTGCAAGACGTTTCTGCCGCTTAACCTTCACCTCATCAGGAATCTGATCGGGAAGAGCCCATGCATGACTCCCCTCTTCTTGCGAATATTGAAAGATTCCCACGTTATCAATTGGATGTTCCTTAACAAAGGTTACAAGCTCTTCAAACTCTTTTTCTGTCTCTCCAGGAAAGCCCACAATAAGACTTGTTCGAATCGTCACCTCTGGAATTTCCAAACGGAGGAGCTCCAAGGTCTGAACAATCGCCTCCCTAGAAGTGGCTCGATGCATCGATTTCAATACCCTATTATTCACATGTTGAATGGGCATATCGAGATAGGGGCAAATGCGGGGATCACTTTTCATCAATTTGATCAAAGAATGGGTGATTTCATCGGGGTAGAGATAGAGGAGGCGGAGCCAAAAATCCCCCTCCTCCTTAAGAAGGGTTTCAAGCACTTTAATGAGACCGTCTGATCGCTTATACCCCTGATCTTTTCCCCAATCCCCTAGGTCTTGAGCAATAAGAATGATTTCGTGCACTCCTTGCGCGCGCAAAGTGCGAAACTCTTTCACAATTTGCTCTAAAGATTTACTTCGAAGGGGCCCTTTTATTTGAGGGATCACACAATAAGCACACCGCTTCTTGCACCCTTCCGCAATTTTTAGGTAAGCGTAGTGAGAGGGGGTAGAGATTTGGCGGGGAACCTCTCCTGCTTCCAAGTAGCTTCGCGCTGACGTAATGGCGCTTCCCTGCGTTTTCGACTGAATGGCCCGAAGAATTCCTTCCACATCTCCCGATCCCAAAAGGTAATCGATATCGGGAAAATGTTTTTTAATTTCGTGGTTGTGGGTTTGCACCATACAACCAGTTACAATGATTTTTGCTCCCTCTTTCCGTTCATCATGCACTTCCCCAATCGTTGCAAGAGATTCCTCCCGCGCCGTTTCAAGAAAACCACAAGTGTTGATAATGATATAATCAGCTTCTTCGAGGGCATCAGTGGGTTCATAGCCCGCTTTAAGGAGGATGCCAAGCATCACCTCGGTATCGACACGATTGCGCGGACAGCCGAGACTGATAAAAAGGAGTTTATTCCCTCCAATGCGAAAAGTCGTAGAGGACTCCTCCCCCTTCAAGGGAGTTTCTTCTGGGTACATCTTTAACATGGAGAGTAGAATACCCTGAATGGGCATTTCGATCAATCACTTGAAAGAGCTTCTAGATCATTTGCAACTTTTTTTTGATTTTCAGGGGTAGTATCGTTCAAAAAAGCCTCAAAATCTGCATTCAGCTTTAGCTCATCTTGTTGCTTTTCCTTGGTGAGGGCAACCTTTGCCGTTTCATTCATCACTTGGAGTGATTCCATCATCACTTTTTTGAGCTGCTCTTTTTTATGAAACGGTGCGTCCTCTTTGTTGTAATCTTTAAAAGACTCTTTGAAGAGATGTAACCCTTTTTCATAATCCTGCTGATACTTCTCTAACTCTTCTTTCGAGTATTGGTGAGGCTCCCCTCCTCCTTGCACTCCACTAGCACCTGACATAAGAACCCTATTATTTTTTCTTCCTATTATTTTCTTTAATCGATAAAATGCTTTTTAGTCCACATATTGGAGAAGACGAGAAGCAGATGAAACATATATTTCTAGGGTTTTTACTGATAGCCGGTTTGGGTTTTGCAAAGGAGCAAACACTCCCTCAAAATCCTCCTCCCCTTAAAACAGTTGATGCGCAGCTTGCAAAAGCGCAAGCCGATTTTGAAATTGCAAAGAAAATGTTCAACCCTTGGTATGCAGGACCTCTCATCACCCCTTCTGCTCATAATGTACCCGTCGGTGAGTATGTCATCCAACCCTACCTCTTCATAAAAAACACATTTGCCCAATATAACGGAAATAGAAAATCTGTAAATCAACCTGACCTTTGGTCTGTTAACCCCCTTGTTCTTTTTCAAATGGGATGGTTTTCAAGACTTGACTTTAGTGTGGTCATTCAAGGGCTACATAATACACAAAATGGAAGGAGCTCTTTTTATTGGGGAGATAGTCAACTTCAGTGGGGCGTTCAGTTGATGAAAGAAACTCCTTACCGCCCCGCTGTAAGAGGAGTAGTTTCCGAGACTTTTCCAACAGGGCGCTATCAGAAATTAAATCCCATTAACGGGGGAGCCGATGCGACCGGGGAAGGGGCTTATACAACCACCTTTTCACTTAATATTTCGAAAGTTTTCTGGTGGATCTCTACCCATCCTTTTGCTTCACGCCTTTCTCTAAACTATGGCTTTCCAAGTGCCCTCATCGACGTTCAAGGGTTCAACGCTTACGGAGGGGGCTTTGGTACCAGGGGAAGGGTACGTCCAGGAAACCTGATTCAAGTTGATAGCTCGATCGAGCTGAGCTTTACCCAAAAATGGGTCCTTGCCATAGACCTTGTCTATACCTATCAGAACCATACCACGTTTTCAGGGCATAAAGGGCGAACTGCAACAGGTGCAATCGCCTCTGTTGGCGCTCCTTCCAATGACAACCTAAGCTGCGCTCCCGCCATTGAGTACAACCCTTCCGCTAACATGGGATTTTTAGCTGGCGCTTGGTTTTCAATTATAGGGAGAAATTCGGGAAACTTTATCTCAGGCGTTTTATCGATGTATTATGCCTGGTAAATCTCTGAAAAGAAATTAGCCATTGCTTGCAAGGATCTTTTTTCAGCGATCGCACTGTACACCGTTCCCAACTTAGGATCATTTGCACTAGGATTGGTAAACGCATGGAGGGTTTTTCCGTAGCAATGAACCTGCCAGTCAGCCCCTGATTGGGTCATCTCCTCTTGAAAATCCTTTAGCTGATCAGGTGGAACCATCGGATCTTCATATCCATGAAGGACTAATATTTTCCCCTTTGGTTGAGTAGGATACCCAGGTCGGGTTAAGAGGCCATGAAAACTTACAACCCCTTTCAAATCAGCACCACTTCGAGCAAAGTCAAGGGCGCAAAGCCCACCAAAACAAAACCCTATAGCGCCAAATTGAGAAGGATCAACAGCGGGGTGATCCTTGACAGCTTCCATTCCAGCTTCCATCCGACTGAGAAGAAATTTCCGATCCTTTATAAAAGGTTCCATCAACTTTCCATTTTCCTCAGGAGATGAACCTAAAACCCCTTTCCCATACATATCAAGGGCAACACCCACATAGCCAAGGGAAGAGAGCCACTTTGCCTTTTCAATGACAAAATCATCTCGACCTCGCCACGCATGAAAAATCAAAATGGTAGGTCTTCTTCCCGCTAGCGGATCATGTGCAAGATAAGCTCCGAGGACTGTTCCCTCATGATTATATTCAATCTCCATGAAGACCATCAAAGCATTTGTTGAAAAAAAAGAAAAGAAAATTTACACTCTTTCACATGAAGTATCTCTTTTTAATCTTGTGCACTTTTTCACTCATAGGAAAGGAACCCCATCCAACCATTAAGGTCAACAAATGGCTCAGCGATGAAAAAGAGCTGACAGAAGGACGGTTTTTTAAACTCGCATCCCTCGCAACGGTTGATTCTTCTGGCCATCCCCACTCACGAATCATTGAAATCATTCAATTTACACAATCAAAAGGGGCCCTTTTCTTCACTCACGAAAATACAAACAAAGTGAAAGATCTCTCTTACAATCCCCATACAGCCCTTAACATATATCTTCCACGTACACACCGCCAGATGTGCATTGAGGGGGTAGTAGAACCTGCCTCTTTTGAAGAGGCCGAAAAAGCGTGGAAGAAAATGCCCCGCTACATGAAGGTCACCTTCATGTGCTCTAAAGTAGGGGAAACCCTTGAGTCGCAAAGCATCCTCGAAACGCGGAAAAAAGAGATTGAAAAAGAATATCCAACAGAGATTCCCTGTCCCCCTTATTTTGTGGGCTACTATTTAAAACCTAAAGAGATCATCTTTTATGAAAGCCACCACCGCTCTTTTCCAGTAAAAGAAATTGCCATTCTTGAAAAGGAGGAATGGATCTCTAAACTTGTTGAGCCTTAACTCACTAATTGAAAATCGTTTACACATCCCTAAAGGAAAGCTCAGAGGTAAAGCCAAAACCTTTTTATGCCAAGAGTTGTATATACCGCTCGTGGTTCAAAACTTGGGAATTTCCCAAAGTCAGCGCTTGAGGTTTGACTCTATCGAAGCAGCCTCCTATCCAAGAGATAGGAGCGATGCAGATAGGGTTAAAGATCAAGATGCTAACACAGGGAAAAACCAAGTTTTGAATCATGAGCGGTATACCTTTTTGAATTTTTGACATTACGAATAATCCTTCAATTCGTATATTGAAAAATCAAGAGGGTGTTGAATAATTGCTTTGGGCATTGGAAAAGAGAGAGGTTGATATTAATAAAAAAATTCTGCTTACCGGTGGTCGCTCTATTTTCGCCCTTGATCTCGCAAGGCGACTCCATGAACAGGGTCATCTTGTCTATGTTGCTGATACATCTCTTCACCATGTTTCCCGCTATTCAAATGCTATAAAGGGCAACTTTGTTATCCCAAGTCCCCGTTTCCAATCGGAAAAGTTCATTGAGGCCCTCGTAGACATTTGCAGAGAAAACCAGATTGATTTTGTCCTCCCGACATTTGAAGAAATTTTCTGCCTCTCAAAAGGGATGGATCGATTTCCAAAATCTTGCACTGTCTTTTGTGAAAATTATAACGCCTTAGACCATCTTCATAATAAATGGCTTTTTAATCAAAAGATCCAATCGATGGGGTTTGATACTCCTCGCTCTTATTTAATCTCTTCTCACGAAGAGCTTGAAAAACTCCCTTTAAAGGCTCCCTATATTTTAAAACCGAGTTATTCGCGCTCGTCTACAAAAGTGATTAAAGTTAGTTCATCCACTCTCCCAAGAGTCTCTATTAACCCTCATAATCCCCTTGTTGCGCAAGAATACCTCTCTGGAAGGAAGTTCTGTTCTTATTCTATTGCCCATAATGGAAAGCTCGCTGCCCACACGGTATACCCTGTAGAATTTTCTAAAGATGGAAACTTTTGCTTAAACTTTGAAGCGATCACCCATCCAAAAATAGAAAACTGGATAAAAACCTTTGTCCTTAAAGAGAATTTTACAGGGCAAATCGCCTTTGATTTCATTGAGCATCAAACGGGAAAACTCTACGCAATCGAATGTAATCCGCGGGGAACCAGTGGCCTCCACCTTTTTCAAGAAAAAGACAACCTTCCCCTGGCATTTTTTAACAAGCACCAATCATGCATTACTCCAACGGTTGGCTACTCAAAAAAGATTGCCTGGGGGATGTTAATCTATGGTTGGAAAACACGCTCAGTGATCCAATTTATAAAAAAGTTCATTACGATTAAAGATGTCGTTTTTTCAACTAAAGATCTTAAACCAGCTCTCCATCAGCCCCTTCTCTTCATTATTTACCTCTTCAGAAGCCTTAAGCTTCGAAAGCGCCTCCCTGCTACCTTTACCCACGATATCGACTGGAACGGACATGAGATCTCCCAACTCAATCAAACTATCCATGAACCATTGCAAGAATCCTCACCATCTTGTACAATCACCAAAGCCCTACGGAGTTAAGGTATGAAAAGAAAGGTTGTTAACCCTGATATTCAACAAAAAAAATTGCAACAATCCATTGAAAAGGAGCAGGAAAAAGATCTCAAACATGAGCTTGAAGAGGACCTTTCCTCAATCCCTAAAAAAATTCCTAAAAAACAACCCAAAACAGGACATAAATAGTCAGTGAGATAGATTCATGACACTTCTTGCAACACCACATATCGATACCTCAAAACAAACATTGATTGTAATCCTTCTGGGTCCTCCTGGAGCTGGAAAGGGAACTCAAGCGAGCATGCTTCAGTCAACTCTGAAAATACCTCATGTCTCTACAGGAAACCTCCTCCGAGCTAATATCAAAGAACAAACCCTTTTAGGAAAAGAAGCGAAAGGATACATGGATGCTGGAAAACTTGTTCCCGATCAGCTGATCCTCGACATGCTTTTTTCTCGAGTCTCCCAACCTGATTGCGACAAAGGGTACATCCTCGATGGGTTCCCTCGCACCCTCGACCAAGCTAAAGCTTATCATGCTCGACTTTCTGAAAAAGGAACAAAGCTCGTTGCGATCAATCTCGATCTCGAAGACGAAATCATTATTGAAAGGTTAAGCAAACGCCTCGTATGCAGTGGATGTAGTTCCCCATTTCATCTTAAACATTCTCCTCCAAAAGTAGAAGGGATCTGCGATCATTGCCACTCCCCTCTTGTTCAGAGAAATGACGATAAAGAAGAGGTGATTCAAAAAAGGCTGTCTATCTATCACGAGCAAACAGCCCCCCTTATCACCTACTACTTAAAAGAGCAAAATCTCAATACAGTCTCCTGCAACCAACCCATCGAAAAGGTTTTGGAAGAAGTTATTGCTCATCTAAAGGGAGTTTTTCAGTGAAAAACTTCTCAATAGTCTTAATGTCAATCTGGTAAAGCTTTGTTATAAATTTTCCAAAATACTCCCTTGTCCCATCTCCTTCAAGAGTGAAGACAGAAGCAATTGAAAACATGGTTTCTCCTTCCATTATATTATTGATATCCACTTCGACTGGACTTTCGATATTAAGCTTCATCTTCTCTTGCAAACTTGTCCAATGCCATGGGAAGCCAATGAGCTCTCCAGTTCCTGAAACTAAACCTTGTGGTTCTGAAAGGATGATCTTATGAAGATCTTCTGTTAACTCTGATTGTTGCAAAAACTCCAGTGTTTCTCCATCCCTAGTACTGATGAGGCAGTGATCGACAAAAAGGTTCTTCTCCACTGCAAACGTTCTTTTTAAAAAAACAAACCCAAAATGTTCGGGAGTTTCTTCCTCAAACATCTGTGATTTCATCTCACCAATATAAAACTCTGCAAGTGGCCCACCCATTAAAAACACAGGAACAAAAAGGAATGCTACCAAGCACCATTTTCTCATAAAAGTCTCCTCTTTAGGATTTCATTTGACTGTTCAATCCCTAAAGAACGTACATAAAAATGGGCTTTTTCTTCTAGAAATTCTTTGTCTGAAAGATCTCCACCTCTCCCTAAAGCTCCCCTTTTTCTCTTTAAATAATCGTATAAAGTGATCGCTGTTGCAACAGAGAGATTCAAACTCTCCACCATTCCATACATAGGAATTTTAAAGAGAATATCACACTTTCCCCGAGCCTCTTTAGAAAGGCCCTCTTTCTCATTCCCAAATAAAAAGCAGAGAGGGCGATCAACAGGAAGATCTTCTAGCAAATTCTCTCCAAGGGGGCAAGCTCCTGCAAAAATCATCCCCTTTGTTTTCTCTAAAAAATTATCTAAGCTCGTATGTCTTTGCAAATGAACCCACTTCAAAGTTCCCTTCGTCGTGTTCTTTCCCTGCCCCTTTTTCATGACCGCATTAATAAAGTGGATATGTCCCAATCCCAACGCTTCAGCCGTTCGGATAATAGCAAGACCATTATGAACATCATAAGGAGCTTCAATCCCCACTTGAACGCCATGAATCCGTTTTGATAGAGCCCGATTAATCCCAAGGATCCTTTCCTTGGTGAGGAACTCCTCTAAAACCTCAACAATCTTAGCAGGGGGAAATGTTTGCAAAATCTCAGTTATCATCTTTTCTCATGGGCCCATTCCAGCGGAAGTAGGTTCACAAACAGAAAAGCAGAATCGATATTTAAATGCAATTATGAGCGGTATAAAAAAGACGAGCTCGAGAATATTTCGAGCTCGATCAAATATGCTTAACGCTTAGCTTTTTTCTTTTTGCTACTCGCGCGCCAAGAGATTGTATGGTAGATAAAGGCAAATCCAAATAGCACATAAATAATGCGCACAAGCCACTCGCGATCAAAGACGTATTCGACTAAGTTTAATCGATATAGTCCCACGAGTCCCCAAACAATACCACCTAGGACGAGAAAAAGAATAGCTAGTCCATCTAGTTTTTTCATCACTTAGAAAATCCTCCAGCTAACATTCTTAATGTCTACGTCTTTTGATGTGCTTCCAACCTACTGCTTGGTAAACTGCAGCAGCACCGATTAAGACATAAATCAATCTGTCTAACCAACTTCTGCCAACAAAGTATTCAACAAGATTGAATTCAAACAATCCGATTAAACCCCAGTTTAAACCACCAAGACAGAGAAGGATGCAAACAAGTGTATCTAATTTTTTCATAAGTTTACTCCTAACAAGGTCTATTGAGTCCTATATCTATTAATTATAATATCTGAATTATTAAGTAAAGAATTCCAAATGTTTTTTATTATTTATACCCAAACAAATTCAAAACTTGGAGTTTTGCCAAAGCCAACGCCCCAGATTTAATCTCCTCGAAGCAGCACCTATTCAGGTGGATAGGTGCGATGCAGAGGAGGTTAAAGGTGGGGATGTTGGCGAAGGGAAAAACCA
>JAGROK010000110.1 GCA_020440285.1 Chlamydiia bacterium
AGGCGATTTAAAGTATATCCTAAGATAAAGAATAGAACCTTAAGCAAAAAACCTTTAGGAGTTCTTGCTTGAATGCTTTTTGGCATTAATGCATTGATTTCACTAAAGGTTGTTTCTTTCCCGTTTAGGAATAAGCTCCACTCCAGAGCTCTCTTTCAAAAGCATTTCGAATTGGAAATCATTATACGCTCCATTCGTGATAGCTGGCTTTTTCTGTTTCTTTTAAAAAAAAGAGATGCTAGACTGGTCTCCAAAAAAACTATAAAAGATGCGTCCATTAATAAAAGTAGATGGTTATGAGGTGTATCACTCGTGGCTCAAAAAGGTTTTTTCTGAAACTAATGGGGAAGAGGTTTTTTGGATTATAAAGCAGTAGGAAGGGGCAATTTATGAAAATAGTTCGAGAATCGGTGACTCCGGAGTTGCAAGGAGTTATCAGATCGGGGTTTAGTGAGCATGCGATTGAGGAGATGGGACAGGATGGGTTTAGTGAGCCGATTGCATTTGTTGTTCGCCAAGAAAGGAGCTGTATTGGGGTCCTTGTCGTGCGCTCTTTTTGGGGAAGCCTTCATATTAAAAACCTATGGGTTCACAGAGATCATCGGAAACAAGGGATTGGAAGAGCTCTTCTTAGCAAGGCCTTTGTTTATGGGATGAAGGAAGGGCATGCGTTTGCCTTTGTGGAGACATTGAGCTTTCAGGCGCTTGAGTTTTACCAAAAATTGGGGTTTGTCCTAGAGTATACAAGAAATGGATATGCCCAGGGCATTTCATTCCATTATTTGCGCCGAGACTTTTAGATACCTATACCCAAACAACTTCAAAAGTTGGTTTTCCTTGTGCCAATATCTTCACTTTTAACCCCCTTTGCATCGTTTCTATCCAATTGAATAGGAGCTGCTTCAAAGGAATTAAACCTGAAGCGTTGGCTTTGGCAAAATTCCAACTTTTGAAGTCGTTTAGGTATAAATAACTTCTTATTTTTAAATAAAGCATCAGATTTTATTTTACCTAAAATTTAATGCTATTGTAAACAGAAGTTGTATGAAAAATTACTTGGCAATCCTCGTCCTGTTTCTCACATTGGGGAGCTCTCTTTTAGGAGATGAGCATTTCGTACGAGTTTCAACAATTATAATTAGGGGAAATCTTGACGAGCCAGAGGGTCTCTCTCTTAATAAAGGGGAGGTCCACTTTGTGGGTTTGGAAATTCCTGGAACAACCATTTCTCGGCGTCGATTCAAAAGTGATTTGGAATCTCGGTTTTTGAATCGAGATTTGGTTATGGATGACCTAACCGATTTAAAGTGTCAGATCCTCCTTTATTATAAAAAGGAGGGATGCCCCTTGGTTGAGGTTATGATCCCTCCTCAAGAGGTAACGGAGGAGGTTCTCCATGTGATTGTCTCGGAGAGTCATTTAGGGGAAGTCCATATTAAGGGAAATAATTGGTCTAGCGCCCGGTTTACTGAAAGGACACTAGATTTAAAAAAGGGGGATAGAATTCGGACTGATCAAATTCTTGTGGACCTTTCTTATCTGAATCGTAATCCTTTTAAAAGGACTGATGTGATTTTCTCTGCTGGGAAGGAAGCTGGAACAACCGATATTGACATCATCACAAAAGAAAGACGCCCCTACCGTGTTTATGCGGGAGTGGATAATAGAGGTAATGAAGCAATTGGGAACTATCGTCAATATGAAGGGTTTAATTGTGGGCACTTTTTGGGGATGGATCACCTGTTTTCCTATCAGCTAACCACATCGCTGCCAATTGGAAGAATGCATGCACATGCCTTTTATTATTCGATTCCCTTACCAAAAACGATGAGCTTTGATTTTTATGGAGGATACTCAAAGATCCATAGTAAGACATTCAGCCGTTTTTTTCGAAATTCTGGGGAAAATGTTCAACTCAGCCCTCGCTACCGTTTTCCTTTATTTGTAGCGCTCGAAGGATCTCATGATTTTGCTTTAGGGTTTGATTATAAGCGATCTAATAACAATCTCCTTTTTTCCGAGCAGCCAATTACTGCAAAAATGGCAACCCTGACTCAACTGGTCTTGACTTATCAGTATCAAGGACTTTTTGGATGGGAGTGGGGAACATTTGATGCAGAATTTTATTTGTCTCCTATTAGAATGTTTACCCATCAAAATAAAGGAGACTATAGTCTTCTAAGTCCTAAGGCAATTCCTCAATACTGGTACTTTATCTTAGGATGGCAGAAAACTTTTGCCCTCCCTCATTGTATGAATATAGATATTCGGCTCAAAGGGCAATATGCGAATCAAAACCTTTTGCCAAGTGAGCAGTTAGGGTTAGGAGGCTTCGACACGGTTAGAGGATATCGTGAAAGAGAGGTAAACGGTGAGCTCGGGATTTTGGCAAACCTTGAGTTTAGATCTCCCTATTTTTCTCTTATGAAGTTTAGATCGCTTTGCCAGTCCAATACCTCTTGTGACTGCAGTGATACTATTAAAGATGCATTGAGGTTTCTTGCCTTTATTGACTATGGATTTGCTGAAAGGAAGCATTTTGTAAAAGGTGAAAAGAATGCGCAATACCTTATTGGCGTAGGGCCTGGCCTTCAATATGTGATCGATCCTTATCTCAATCTGACCCTTTATTGGGGCTTCCGTTTGCAA
>JAGROK010000111.1 GCA_020440285.1 Chlamydiia bacterium
TATCATGGCTTCAAAGAAAGTTCAGACGACTTGTTGTGCGTTGGGAAAGAAAATTAGATTACTGGAAAGGATTCTTGAATTTTAGCCTTATCAAATACTGGGTGGATAGATTATCGGGATAGGCTCCTGTAAAGGCACATCGTTTAGTGCCTACGGTGTTGACTAGGGGGGCAGGCTATCCACACTCCTACTTGTTTTGTAGACCATTTTTCAAAGTCAACCTTGGGAAGGGGGGTTTACAAAAAGGGGGATATTCGATTTAGTGAAGTTATGTAACTAAAGGGAAAGGTTGTGGATAAGGGCGTTTGGTACTACATGTTGGGGGAAGAGAAGGAAGGGCCGATTTCTCACAAAGAGCTTCAGGAAAAACTAGATCGAGGAGAGGTTGACCCAACAACGAAGATATGGACTGAGTCTCAAAATGAATGGCTCCCTATTTCTGAGGTTGAACATTTTAACCTATCAACGCTCGATGAAGCTCCAACCATCGAGGTGATCAAGAAGGTAGAATATTCAAGGGAGACAGATCAAGAGTATGTTCCCCCTCGCCCATGGGTCCGTTTTTGGGCAAGGATGGTTGATTACTCCCTATTTTTTATCGTTCTTTCATTCATTATCGCTTTTTTTGACATTTATCTGGGAACAGCGGGAGCTTACCTTCAGATCATCGCGATCTTTTTGTGGGTTTTTGTTGAGACCCTTCTTCTCTGCACCGTTGGAACAACTCCTGGAAAATGGCTCCTTAAGGTGACTGTGCGAGATGAAAATCACCAGAAGCTTTCTTTTTCTAGTAGCCTGAACCGGAGCTTTTCTGTTTGGTGGTTAGGGATGGGAGCAGGAGTGCCTATTGTCTCTCTCATTACCATGATCGTGGCAGCGGTTAAGCTTAGTAATACGGGATCGACATCATGGGATAAGCACAACGACTTTCGCGTTTTTCATAATAAGATCGGGATGGGACGGACCCTACTTGTCATCCTATACTTTGTGTGTTACGCTTGGTTTCTTGCTTGGGGACAACTCCAGATGTTAAATCGACCATGACGATTGTAGATAAGAAAAAAATCGGCGAGGGGCAAACCCTCTATCAATTGCGGATCTTAGAAGATAATTATACCTATCTTCTCAGCTGGGATCAAAAAGCCCTTGTGGTTGATCCTGGAGAAGAGGAGCCGATTACTAAGCTTCTTGAAACAGAAAAGCTCACCCTCATCAATATCTTGGTGACCCACCATCATGTTGATCATACTGGAGGGATTGAAGCTCTCACAAAAAAATATGGGTGCCATGTCATCGGTCCTGATGATAATCGGATTCCAAAGCTCGAGCAATCGGTTGCTGAAGGGGAGGAGCTCCTTTTCGGCCCTTTCAAGATAGAGGTCTATTCAACCCCTGGGCATACCAAACCTCATGTGATTTACTTTTTCCCCGATCTCCACCTCCTTTTTAGTGGTGATCTTCTGTTTGGAGGGGGGTGTGGCCGTCTTTTTGAAGGGACACCTCAAGAGATGTATAGTTCTCTTGAAAAGGTTCTCGCTCTTCCAGATGATACGATGATCTACTGCGGTCATGAGTACACCGTAAAAAACCTCGAGTTTGCAGCTTCACTAGAACCTAATAACCCCGCTATTCAAAAAAGACTTGAAGAAGCAAAAAGATGTGTGAGTGAAGGGAAATCTACCGTTCCTTCAACCCTTAGAGAGGAAAAAGAGACGAATCCTTTCCTTAGGGTCGATACGCAAGCGCTTCAAAAGGCGGCAGGGGTAAGCGATCCCATTTCTCTTTTTGCCCATATCCGCACCCTTAAAGACCAAACCTAAAGTTGAACTTTATTATTTTTAAGATGGCTCTTGACTAGCAAATTCCTGATTTCTTCATA
>JAGROK010000112.1 GCA_020440285.1 Chlamydiia bacterium
AATAAAACCCTTAAATTATCCTTGAAAAGACGCGATTTTAGCTAAATTATACTTTTTAATCTATAAAAAATGCGCTGTGAAAAAAAATATAATAATTTAATTTTTAAATTTCGTAGATAACGAGGTTATTTTTGGTCGGCATTAAAATCTGGAGCTTGAAGGCGGCCACAGGTGGCTGTTTCCAAGCGAAGATGAAAATGCCGATTAAAAGAGCGAAGTTAACTTCGTGTAAGGTAGCAAGATCAAGCGCAAAATTTCCCGTGAAAAGATCTGGATGAATTGTTACTATCTTATCTATAAAATCTAACTATGGAGTGAAAAAGTATGTTAGGTCCAACAGAAACCCGCTTTGATCGAGCATTAAGAGAAACTTATTTTGAATTACCTTACCCTGAGAATATTGATGCCTTTAAAGAGCGCTTTCATACGTACGTTCAGTACTATAATGATCCACAAAAGTTTAATCGCCAACCGCTCGCAAATCGCGAGACCATCTTGCATGAGGCAGGGCAGTCTTTAAATATGGACGCCAAATTAGATGGGATTCTATGGGACTTTTTTCAAGAGTATGTCAAAAATCATTTCGAGCAGATTAAAAGGACTCCCCACGGCAACGCTATTTTCAACGCTTTTTGGATTATAACGTAAGGGGAAGACCTGCTCCATGCCATGCTAAGACCCCACCTGGGAGGTGAGAAACCCCTTTCCTTCCAAGGTTCTTGGCAAGGCTTGCCGCCAAAATAGAACGGTATCCTCCCGCACAGATAAAGGAAAGCTCTCCTTCAGGAAGCTCACCTATGCGAGACGACAAATCATTGCAGGGGATGTGATAGGCATTTTCGATGTGACCTCCTGCCCATTCCCCTTTTGATCGCACATCAATGATGCTCACTTTCCCCCTTTTTTCATAGAGCATTTCTGGCGTCATCTCGGGGATCGATTCAACAAGACCTCCTGCATGCTCCCAAGAATCAATCCCTCCTTTGAGGTATCCTTCAACTTGGGTTAAACCAACGCGAGCAAGAGAAGCAATTGCATCAGAAACCGTAAAGGGATCTGCTGTCACAATGACGATAGGAGTGTCATACGGAATAATCATTGAGGCCCAAAACCCAAGCTTGTCTCCTTCCCCAATGCAGGTAGAGCCTGGTATATGTCTTTGACTAAACTCTTGTTGCTTTCGAAGATCAATGATCACTGCCCCCTTTTCGATTTTCTTTTTGAATTCTAGACATTCCAAAGGAACAGG
The DNA here is from genome assembly GCA_020440285.1 of Chlamydiia bacterium. GTDB lineage: Bacteria > Chlamydiota > Chlamydiia > Chlamydiales > Simkaniaceae > Neptunichlamydia. Next base: position 1,250 of record JAGROK010000112.1, read on the forward strand.
GGTAACGGGCTGCCTTTTTATTCCAGAGGAGTTATAGGTTTTCATTCGCAAAAAATAATCGGGTCGAAAAGGAATTCTAGAGAGAATCAATTCTACAAACTCTTTTTCAGTGATGTCTGATTTTAAAAAAAGGTTTGTTATTCTTTCATGTCCCAATGTCGATGAAGAGCGACTTGCCATTCCTCCTCCACAAAAAGAGCCTGCTCCATGAGAAGGGTAAATCTCTACAGAATGGGGAAGATCGTGAAGTTTTGTTTGGACGGAATGATAAAGTTGTTTAGCAAGCCCCTCCGTTGCCTCCTCTCCAATTAAATCAGGCCTTCCTAAAGAGCCAACAAAAAGAAAATCTCCAGAAAAAAGAGCTTTGGGGCTTTTTTCTTCTAAAGCAAGAAAAGAGATGTGTTCAGGGGTATGACCAGGAGTATGGAGAACTTTTATCGTCACACTTCCAAGTTGAAAAAGATCTCCATCAAAACACTCTTTATGAGGAAACGTCACCTCATATTTTTCCCCTTTGTCATATCCAGAAAGAGCTAGAATCGCCCCTGCACGTTTTGCAAGGTGTTGGGCTCCAGAAGCGTAGTCAGCATGAATATGGGTTTCAAAAACATGGGAGATAACATACCGATTTTTCTCTGCATAATCTAGATAAATCTCAACATCAAACCGAGGATCGATAATGGCAATCTGCCCTTTTTCTTTGCATCCCACTGCGTAAGAATAGTGGGAAAGTCCTCTTTCTTCAAACTGCTCAAATATCATAACCTACCGCACTTAAGTACTGATGCTCTGCAGGGTAAAAGATTACAAAATTATTTTCGAGAAGATTTCCTGTCACTTTCTCTAAGAACTTTTTTCCGAAGGCGAATGTGTTTGGGAGTCACCTCAACAAATTCATCCTCTTGGATAAAGTCGATTGCCTGCTCCAAGGTAAGAACAATCGGGGGAGTTAGAATTAAGCTTTCATCAGATCCAGAAGCGCGGACATTTGTGAGCTGTTTTTCCCGGGTGATATTCACAACAAGGTCGTTATCACGACTATTTTCCCCAATCACCATCCCCTCATAAACATCATCCCCTGGTTTAACAAAAATGGCTCCACGACTCTGCAGGTTAAAACAGGCGTAAGCAGTCACTTTTCCTTGATTCATGGAGATAAGGGCTCCATTTTTTCTTCCAGGAATATCTCCACGATAAGGACCATACGATTCAAAAACAGAGGTGAGGATTCCAAGTCCTCGGGTAACAGTCAGAAATTCATTACGATAACCGATCAATCCTCGTGTAGGGAGGGAAAATTCCAAGGTTGTAATTTGGTGCTCATTGGTATGAAAATTTCGCATTTCCCCTTTGCGTCGATTGAGCTCCTCAATGACAGTTCCTGAAAATTCCTCAGGAACCTCAATATGGGTGTGCTCAATCGGCTCCTCTTTGTTTTCCTTAAGGATCACACGAGGCTTAGAAACCAAAAACTCATACCCCTCTCTTCTCATCGCCTCAATCAATATAGAGAGGTGAAGCTCCCCTCTTCCAGCCACACGAATCGAGTCTTCACGCCCTTCCATTTCTTCAACATTGAGGGAAATGTTTGAACGTTTTTCTTGGAGAAGGCGATCACGAATTTTATTCATCGTGACATGTTTCCCATCTCTTCCCACAAAAGGGCCAGAGTTCACTGAAATTTCGACGGAAAGAGTGGGCTCTCCCAGCTCAATTAAGGGGAGTTGGTGAATATGGTTAGGATCGCATAGGGTGTCCCCAATCATGACTTCTGGAGCGCCAGAAATGCTTACGATATCTCCAACGCCAGCTTCTTCAAGCTCTACCTTTTTAAGGCCATGGTACCCATCGATTCGGGTCACTTTATGCCTTGTTGGGTGACCACTTTTTTCAATCAGGGTAAAGGGATCTCCCTTTTTAATCACCCCTTCAAGAATCCTTCCCGTTGCCCCTCTTCCTAAAAAATCACTATGTGAAATGGTGCTCGCCTGCATCAGGAAGGGAACATCTAAATTCCCTGGAGGATGAGGAACTTTAGCGATAATCAAATCAAAAAGGGGTTTCATATTTTCTCTGCTATCCCCTTCGTTCATAAAGGCGTAGCCCCCAATTGCTGAAGCATAGCAGTATGGAAAATCGAGCTGCTCATCTGAGGCGCCCAGCTCTACAAAAAGATCAAACGTTTTGTTAAGAGCATTTTCAGGGTCGGCATGGGGCTTATCAATCTTGTTAAAAATCACAATGGGGTTAATCCCCATTTTAAGGGCTTGGGATAGGACAAACCGGGTCTGAGGCATTGGCCCTTCTCCCGCGTCAACAATCAAAAGGACTGAGTTAACCATCCCTAATACCCTTTCAACCTCTCCTGAAAAGTCGGCATGTCCTGGGGTATCGATCACATTAATTTTAGTATCATCGACATAAAGGCTCGTATGTTTCGCAAAGATGGTAATCCCTCTTTCTTTTTCAAGCTCGTAGGAATCCATCGCTCTTTCCGGAATTGTTTCGTTTTCTCGAAACATCTCAGCTTGCGTTAACAAACAGTCGAGAAGAGTTGTCTTCCCGTGATCAATGTGAGCGATAATCGCAATATTTCTTATCTTTTCTGGAGGGTACATGTTCCCGATTATAGTGGAGCGATTGATTTATTGACACATGAAAAAATATCTTTCATATTGAGGCTATGGTTCACTTATTCAAGCAAAAGATGAACTGGTCGGCCATCATTGGGCAGATTGGTCTTCTCCTCCATGTCCCAGCAGGAATGGCTGCCATTTCCTTGGTCATTATCTTGATTTTTCAGGAGTGGTTTGCTCTGATCCCTTTTGGAACGATTGCTATTTTCTCTTTTGCTTTAGGACAAATTTTATATCGATCAACGAAAAGGGCTAAAAAGGGACACCTTTGGGATGCTATGATCATCGCAGGGCTCGGGTGGCTCATTTGTTCTTTTATCGCTGCCGTTCCTATCTGTTGGATTTCATACATGCAACTTCAAAATGGGATTGAATCAGAAGTGCTCCAAATCTTTCAAAACCCTGTCAATGCCCTATTTGAAGCTTTTTCAGGGCTTACGAGTACAGGGCTTACAATGCTTAAGCGCTCTGGCCCTTTCCCCTATGTTTTGCAATGGTGGCGCTCATTTTTAGAGTGGATAGGAGGACTTGGTCTTATTGTTTTTGTGTTAGCACTCACTCATCTCAACAAACAAGGGTTTCAACTCTATTATGCAGAAGCGCGTAGCGAAAAAATGACACGAAACATTAGAGGAACAGCGCATTGGGTTTGGGGAATTTATTCCACCTTTACAGTGGTTGCTTTCCTCCTTTTTCTCTTTGCTGGAATGCCCCTTTGGGAAGCGGTCAACCACGCGATGACAGTCATTTCAACAGGGGGATTTACGATTACGAAAACCAATTTTCAAGGGTATCATATCTCC
>JAGROK010000113.1 GCA_020440285.1 Chlamydiia bacterium
TATTTAAGTAAAAATATATTTCCTTATATGTTATAATATTGTCATTAATAATATAAATCCTAATAAAGGTCTTTCTATGCAGCAGGTTCAACCCAAATACACTAGGGACCATTATTCTTCTTTACCGGAATACAACCGCTATTGCACCTTAAACCCTTCAGAATTAGCCGAATCCGACTTAAAACTCGCAAGTCGCTATGAAAAAGCGGCCATTGCAGCAATGGTGATCGGCGGCATTCTCCTTGTTGGAGTAATCATTGCAGCGGCTGTCCCCCTAGGGATATTCTTAACCCCTGCTGGAGCCGTTGCGTTTTCTGCAATTGCCTTTATCGTTGGAATGCAGATCTACAACTCCCTTGTAAAAAACCGAATTTTTGCCCACTTCAAAGAGCAGGAGCAAGGAGCCCTTGCAAGAGCAGAGGTTAACCAAGGGTATGCACGAGAAATTCAGCGGGTAAAAAACTATTATTCATCTCAAGGGAGATGGACAGACTATGACTATAACATCGCAGGAATGCATCTATATTGGAAAAAGCGGCACCGTAAAGTAAGTGAAAAAATCACTGAGCTCAATCATCAAATTTTAACTTTAGATACTCAAATTTCTGATCCCTCAACACCTAGAGAAAATAAAACCCAATTAATCAATAATCGAACCCTTTTAAGAGAGCAAAAACATGCCCTCAGAGAAGGAGAGCTCCTCGATTCAAAAATCTATGCAGCTTACTTTCTTCACCTAGGAGGAAATAAAACCGACACCCGTGAAGCACACGAATTTTTAAGATTTGAACCAATTTCCCTTCAAGAGCTCGATGATCACCGGGAAGCCAATAAAATCCGCATTGAAATGAATCAACAAAAAGTGAAAAAAGCTCCTCGCTACAGCTCGATTGATGGAAAGATTACCCTTTCAAGAAAAGAGGTCCGTGAAAAAGATATTTGCACTTTATCCCAGGAGATTTTTACGAGACAAAAAGCTGCTTAATCTGGTAAAATGCTTATCTAAATTTTTATTAGATAGGGCGCATGGATTTTCAAAGCTGTTTAGATAAGCAAAATCACATTCAAAAAAAATTCTCCCTTTTTAAGACTCAGGAAGAAAAGTATCGCTTTATCATGGAGATAGGGAGAAACTCTCCTCCTATGCCTCAAGAGGAGCAAAAAGAAGAAAATCGAGTCCCCGGATGTCAAAGCCTCCTTTATCTAAGTGTGCAATGCATTGAAGGGAAGTTAAAAATTTTAACTCATTCAGATGCCCTTATTTCAGCAGGGCTAGCCCACCTTCTCACTCAAGTCTACGAAGGGGAAGCTCCAGAAGCCGTTATCCACTGCCCTCCCCTTTTTTTGAAAGAGATCGGCCTTTTGAATATTCTCTCCCCCACGCGAGCAAACGGCCTTAAAAGTCTTTATCAAACCTTTCAGAAGAAGGCCCTTCAATGGATCGGGTAAACCCTATTTTGGACTGGAATGAACCTCGATTAAGGACTCTCATAAGAGAATCTGAAGAACAAGAAGCCCTTTTTCGTATCCTTGCAAAAGCAAGCCATGTCAGCCTCGTCTTATTCGCACTGGCCTCATTTAAAACTTTTGGAATGACAAATCCCTCTTACTTTGCCATCACAGGCTCTCTTTCTATCGTCGGCTACCCTTGCGCCTACGAGGTCTTCGTCGTAAGTTTTGAAGAGTGGGCGGAAAAGGCGAAAGAAGAAAATAGAAGATATGCAGAAATTCTAGCTCACCTTGAGAGGGAAAATTTAGATTTAGTTGAAAATCTTGATCATCATCGCTCTCTCTCTGCTCAGTGGCATGCCCTTGCCCCAGTGGAGGTCCCTGAAATTCCCCCTTCTACTCCTTTGCACTCTCTGCAAGAGGCAAAAGAGGCTCACGCAAGGAAGAAAGAGTACTTTAATGCGAGGATGAAAAACTGTGGGCGGAAAGTAGAGCGCGCCTATCTTATCTATATTGCCAACCACCCAGAGGAAACAAGAAGGCTTCGAGAGTTAGGAACTTTTCGTCATTGGAATCTAAAATACCTCGATCCCAATACCCCTTTTGTTGTGTTTAACCAAACCCTTAATACAACTATTGAGGAGCAATCGGAATTAGAGCTCTCAAGGATCATTTTTAACCCAGGGTGACGATGGCCTCTTGAGGGGGAAGGGTCACCTCAACCTCCCCCCCTTCGTGGATATACACATCATATTCAAGGCGGACCCCAAACTCCCCTGGAAGATAAATTCCAGGTTCAATCGAGAAACAGGTTCTTGGGATAAGTGGGCGGCTATCATCTGTCTCGAGACTGTCAAGGTTAGCTCCAGGACCATGGTTTTCGGTGTGGATATTATGCCCTGTTCGGTGGGTGAAATACTCTCCATACCCCCCTTTCTCAATGATTGAGCGCACCTTGGCATCTACCTCAGCCCCCTTTATCTCCTTTCCCTTCTCATATCTTTCGATGATCAAATCGGTTCCCCCTTTTTGAGCTGCTCTAACAAGCTGAAAGATCTCTTGCTGCCGTTTTGTAGGCTCTTTTGAAGCAACCCCTAATCGGGTGATATCGGCAAAAACAGCTCCCTCTTTCTTTTTTTTGCACCATAGGTCGATCAAGATAAAGTCTCCCCGATGAATGGCTGTACTTCTCCCTTCTGTCGGGCAGTAGTGGGGATCTGCCCCATTTTTATTCACAGCGCAGATTGGTTTCCCTTCTGTTTCGCACCCATTTTTTTCAAATTCTTTTAAAATGAATTGCTGCACTTGGTACTCATCGATCAACTCTCCCTGATCTAAGCTCTTTTTGATCAGTGCCCATACGTCATTAGCAGCATTTTCAAGAACCATTGCCGCCTCTTTATGCATCGCATATTGCTCATCTGTCCATACACATGTGAAGGCTTGAAGAAAAGGGGCAGAACTCACAACTTTTGGACCATACCCCCTGATGAGATCCACCAGCCCCCCATCGATCAACGACACCGTTGGAATTGCTTGCTTTGGAGAAAATTCCATGGCCACTTTTTCTTTTTCTTGGAGGATTTCTTCTAAAAACTGGTGCATTTCCTTCCAGGTAGAGTAGAGTTTTTTTTCACCCGGCAGGTGGTCTAGGTTATGCGATTCAATTTTATGAACAATTTTTATAGGAGATCCTTCCACTGGAATCCAATAAAAACAACGTCTGGTCATTAACATCGCTTTTGGAACTTTCATGATCTCCAAAGCAAGAGGATTACTTCCATGAAACTCATAAAGGAGCCATCCATCAACTTTATAAAGCTCAAGCTGTTTTTGTATTTTCTTAATATCCACTAATGATACACACACTGAATAAGAGCGGAGGCCGCTACTACTTTTAATATTTGGTAAGGTTCTTCAAGAAGGTTCATTAAAAAGGGAATCGATGTTTTATCCCCTATATATCCTAACGCACCTAAAATGTTAACCTTCATTTCACGATCAGAGGAGAAGTACCCTTTTTGAAGAACGTCTATTGCCTCTACATCTTTCCCCGCAAGGGCTAAAACAAGAGCTGCTTGAATGCGCACTGTTCCACTTTCTTCACGCATCAAGGTGCGAAGAATGGTAAGGGCTTCTTCCCCTCCTTCTTCAACCAAAGCATTTGAAGCTGCATAAGTGACCCCAAGAGCTTGATGGGTTAAAAAGCTTTTGACAGCATCGATTGCTTTAGGATGTTTTAACTTCATGAGCATCTCCAAAATATCTAAGCGGGTCAGTTGATCGATCATAGCTGGATACTCTGGAACTTGGGGAACATGGCAGATAGAAGAAGGGGCGAGGATTTGAAATAAAGGGTTTTGAGAGCTGTCCCACATCACCTTCCCTTTGCGAAGGGCTAAGAAGGTATAAAGGGTATCTGAAAGATGGTCAACCTTCCCCCCTTGCCCAATTCCTCCTAAAGCTAAATTAGCTTTAACGAAAGGGTCGGGAGATACTTTGAGAACTTCATGGGAAAGACTTTTCCCATTATCCCCTATTCGACCTAGGATAAAAGCTGCAAGCCTCCTTGAAGACTCGTCACTTGAATAAACCCACTTGCGCACCACCTGCAAGGCTGTTTCAGGGGCATAATTGGACACGACCCAAGCAGCGGTTAATGCAACAGGAGGATGAGAATCTTCTGTTAAATCGATAATCTTTGTTAACGCAGAGGGACTCAAAGACTTAAGCCCCATAAAATAGAGGGTTGAAAGGGCTGCTATCCGCACATCTGAATTGGGATCATCGAGTAAAAGCTCCACGAAAGAGACCTTTTCATGAAGATCGAGGTGAGAAACGATTTGGCATGCCAAATGTCGAAGCCCCGATCGCTTAGAATGAACCAATTTTGAAAGCTCTTCATCCCCTATACTCTCATAGGTATTGACAAGAGAAGCGATCGCAACCCCTTTTTCTTCAGCAGTTGTTCTCGAATGGGTGACAATACGTTTCAAGGGCTCTTTGAGCTCTTTGATCTCCATCATCCCTAGTGCTTTAATCACCTCGAGGCGGACAAACCACACCTTTTCATTATTAAGAAGACGGATAAGCTCATCGATCAATAAGTGGTCTCGATAGCGTGGAGAAAGTTGCGCTGCCATTGCCCTCAAAAGGGCATTGGAGGAGTTTAATTGGTGGAAAAGCATGCGGACAGCCCGAATATCGTTGGTGTAATAAGCGCTCATGAGAGAGGCAATATTCACAACAAACTGAGGAGAATTTTCTGAGCGATTTAAAACCCCCCATGCGAGGGCTTCGACAAGATTTGGGTCGATCGCTTCATTTTTCAACCCAAATAGTTTCCACTTTGCAATAGCCTCATCATCTTTCCCATTTTCGGCAAGCGCGCGCACATAAGATCTTTTAATCCCCTCAGAGTCAGGAAAAGCATGGATACTTTCCTCGCACTCTAAAAGAGCAGAAGAATAGTCTCGAATAAGCAAGTGGGAATGAATTCTTTTAATCGACTGAGTCTCTGTCGCAAATAGATCTTTATCATGACTCAAAGTTTGACCCGTGGCCTGGAGACTTGCAAAAAGGAAAAGGAAAACTGTCCACTTCATGAATTCACGCCATGGGACCTAACATCTTTCCACCGATTAAATGAAAGTGAAGATGGAAAACTGATTGTCCCGCCTCTTTTCCAATATTTGTCAGCAGACGGTAATTGTCTGCAACCCCAAATTCTTCAGCAAGCTTTTGAGCCACCTCAGCAATCTCTTGTATAATCACAAGTTCTTCTTTTGGAATCTTTTGAAAAGAGGGATACTCCTTTTTGGGAATGAGGAGGAGATGAACAGGCGCTTTGGGACTAATATCTTTAATCACGAGGAGTGTATCACTTTCAAAAACGTTTTGAGCAGGGAGCACTCTCTGAATAATTTTTCCAAAAATGGTGCTCATCCTTTCCTCCTTTGAATGATCTCTAATGCTTTTTCAGCATCTTCTTTGGTTTCCCAAATAGAAATAAACCGCCCTTTATGGCAAAAAACTGCTCCTTGAATCCCACTTTCTTTTTTGAGAGCCTCTCCGATAAGCCCTGCCCACTTTTTAGGCATTGGAACACGCACTTGCATCCGTTTATCGTAAGAAGGAGGAATTCCCCGAAGCTTCCATTGATCACCCGTTGGCATGATGATAAATTCTGCAGGGTGTTTGTCTCCCCCTAAATCAAAAAAGGACTCAATCCACGGCATTGCCTCGTTAAAATACATCACTTTTTTCCTTTTGCCCATCTCATCTTTGATCTTATCGCGACAGTCTTGAATGTATTCAAACTTAGAAACAAGTCTTTTCAAATGGTTAAAGCAAAAATCAAGCGCCTTGAAAAAAGCCTCCTGAAAAAGCTCCTGGTTCGCATCATATCGAATCGGAACAAAATTCGCGATGACAGATGAAAACGAGCAATGGCCAACAACAGGAGTTGATTTTCCATTATCAATGGCATCTACCCCCATCACTAAAGAACCATTGAGATAGCGGTAGAGTTTTTCCCTTATCACCTTCTCCTCTTTCAAGTACTTCAAAATCATTCCAGCACTGCTATAAGACCCATTATAGCTCGACTGATGGTGATCAAAACGTTTGATAGAAGGATCGTAAACCCCTCCCACATCACAGACAAACTCACAACTTGCAAGTCGCTCTAAATTGCGGGTCCGAACAATCTTTTCTCTATCGATAAGATCAAAAAGGAGTAAAAGGGCACATGCCGTCACCTCATCAGCATGGAAACTTCCATCATGTGTCCCAAAACTGCGGGGCTTTATCTCTGCGTTTTTCATAGAGCAGTTCATTTTACTTCTTAAAAATTTATTGCTCAAGAGCAAAGATATGGTTTATAGCTAATTTTAGTCGAAAAGTGAATCCTCTATAGAAAAAATCATGAGACCAACCCTTTCTTTTTTGCATCATGATCTTGTAACACCCGATGGGAAAATCACCTCTCTTCTCTCGAAGAGTGATAAAAAAGTCGATGTGACAGTTCAAGTTGAAAACATTTCCCCCTCCTTCTTAGGATTTTCGATCGATCAAACAGCCATTATTTTTAATCTAAAAAGTACCCTTGCTCAACTCGGAGTAAACGCAACATTAAACACCTTAGAACTTTCAAAAGAAAAAAGAAGAGCTGAAGCCTCGATCACCCTTTATTCCCTTTCCCCAGAAGGGGCTTTGATTCTCTCTCTTCTTGAGGAAGGGATCTATATTGGAAAGCTTTTTGCAGCAGATGAGAGGCGGCGCGTGCGTCAGCCTATCTACCTTTCTCGAATGTTTGGGCGAACCGACCGAGAGGGAAAACCTCTTCTATCACTTGGGGAACAAGATGGAAAATCAAACTGGACCCTTGAGCAGATCGATGGACGAATGATTGCTTTTCTCCCCTTAAAGCCTGGTATTCAAACCTATGACGATAAGGTCCGTGGGCTAATTCCTGTCCTCCTTCAAGCGCTCAAGCATCCTGAAATCAAAGTCCGCGAACTCATCCATTTAGCGCAAAAATGGGAAGGTCAAAAACGGATTGCCAACCATTCCCTTCTCCTGGTGAATACCCTTCCCCTCCACATCAGAACCGTCTTTGGACGTGTCGTCAACGATCTCCTTCCCAAAGGGATTCAACATACATCAGCGTCGATCCTTCAACCCGATACTTTTGCCTCTGGAAATATTTACGAGCTCTATGGAGATAGTGAAGAGGAAATCACACAAATCCCCCTAGAATTTTACACCTTGGACCCCTACAGAGAGCACGTATTCTTTTCTGATCGGGATCAACTCCAAGCCTCAATTGAAAACCCAGAAGCTCTCTTTAAAGCTTTTGAGGCAGCTCCAACCCCTAAACATCACAAATGTGCCACTTTTATCGTGAAAGGAGAGCAACTAAGCCATTTGAGTCCTAATGATTGGATCCAAACTGAATCGACATATGAGCCCTTTCCTGGATTTTTTCATCCTATAGAACAAGCGGAAAAAGTTGAAAAATATATGCACTCGCAACCTTCTTATCCCTACTTAGAAGCCATTGAAAAAGGGATGATTACGAGTCAGGGGATTCTTTTAAGTCGCTTCTTCCCCTCTCCAATCATGAAAAGGATGCTCTTAAGTGAACAGGTTTATGGGTGTTTAAAAGGCATTTACTTTGAAGAGCCCTCTCGCTCCCACGGAGAGTATTTCTCCCATGAAGACCGTTCTATGCTTCTCGACTTAGCAAAATTTGGAATTTCGATTTATTGGCTTGATAAAAGGAGCAAGGAGATCCTTCGCTACGTCCCCAAACCAGGAAAAGATTCGGGGATGTTTGTCCCCCTTTCAAAAGTTGAAACTTTTATCGCTGCTACTATTATCGGGATCTATGGATCGAACCTGATAGAAGGGGGGTTCGAGCCCCTTATTCGAGATCTTCTTAAAGGGCTAATCGAGATGAAAAAGTCTTGCACCCATCCCCTCCTTAATCCTAAGACTCCCCTTGCTCTCGTGACAGGAGGAGGGCCAGGGATGATGAGTGTGGGAAATCGAGTTGCTAAAGAACTGGGAATTCTCTCCTGCGCCAACATTCTTGATTTTCAAACCAATAATAATCAAGTTGTCAACGAACAGGAACAAAACCCTTATATCGAAGCTAAGATGACCTACCGTTTAGATCGCCTTGTTGAAAGACAAGCAGAGTTTCACCTTGATTTTCCCATTTTCCTTACTGGAGGAATAGGAACCGATTTTGAATATGCCCTCGAAGAGACTCGTAGAAAAACAGGGGTTAAATCCCCTAGCCCAGTTCTCCTTGTCGGAGATCCTAATTATTGGAAAGAAAAAATCACCTCCCGCTTTGAATGCAATCTCAACTCAGGAACCATCACTGGTTCTGAGTGGGTAAGCAACTGCTTTTTCTGTATCCAAAATGCCCAGCAAGGATTAAAGATCTATGAGGATTTCTTTACTGGGAAGCTCTCTATAGGGCCTAATCATCCCATTCATTATAAAGGGTTCAAATAGACCGATACTATCTTCTTGTGATTAATTTCAAAGGTATCCTAACATACCCTCCAAAAAGGAGTGTTTATGTCTGTTAATAGGGAAATTCAAGCGGGAGCAGGAATCTACTACCTTGTTGTTGGAACAGAAAAAATTGGGAGAGAACTTGATAAAGCTTCGTCAATCCTCGATGCTCCACAAAAGTTTGTCGATTCTTATCTAAAGGCCCTTGTTGAAAAGGGGTTTGAAAAAGCGAAACCCACAGACTTCTACAAAAGGGGGGTTGAAATTATTGGCAACTATCTCTATGCCCTTCCCAGTTCTACCCAAAAGGGAATCAACCGTTTTGAGAATTGGCAAGTGGAGAAAAATCAGCGCTCTCCAAACTGTTTATCAAAAAAAATCATCGTTATCATCGCCGCCTATAAAAACGGTAAAGAGCTCTCTTCTCTAGAAAAGGGGAGCGAGTATATCGAAAATATTGCACAGGTCTTTAGCCCCTATGACCCCTCTAAAATTTGCCACATTACTACTTTGGTGATGCAAGACGTAAGGGTGATCCTTCAAACCGTTCGTCCCCTTATTGAATTCCGCATCTCGATTAAAAAATGGATCAACAATAGGCCAGATATCCTCCTTAGGATGTTTTATAATGACAAAGAAGATGAAATCGATGACTTAGACTTCTTCAATGCCCACATAAGAAAAAGTATTGCAGAAAAACTTGTTCCTAAAGATGAAGCCAAAAGACTGCTCGATCAAACAAAAACTGAAATCTTAACATCTCTTGACGAGTGTGAAGCTTCTTGTTACAAAAAGTTTTTTCCGCAGATCTTCACAACCGTTGCGCAAAAAGGGGTTCAACTAGCCCTTTCTGCTACCTTTAGGTGGTATGTATACGACTTAACAGCAGAACTCACCGCTGCTACATGTGAATACGGGATGTCAACTATCGGTCTTGAGGATACCTTTAGCCGCGATTTTTTTCTCGTTACCCATAAAATCATTAAATGGGGAACCATGATCATTTTCATTCGCCACGAGCTTACAACCTATGAAAAAAACCGGAATGAAGCCGTTGAAAATATCAAAACAAGTGCCCGATCATACCGAGAAAAAATCAAAACTCAACTTTCAGAAAGTCTTGCTAACAAAGTAGAAACCCTCAAAGGGAGCGCGCGCGTTGTCAAAGACTATATCAATGACCTTCTAGTGCAGCTAGGAAGAACGCCTCCAAGAGAAAACGACCAAGGGGGAAATAGAGTGCAAGCAAACCCTCAACAAGGATGGATATCATGGCTCTGGAGCTAATCCCTAAAACCCCAGGGTGCAAGCTCACGTTAGAGTAGGAAGCCACCCTTGCGTTGCAGCAATCTGGAAGAAAATAATCGCAAGAGACCCGATAACCATCACCACTAAAGTCAATTTTCCACCAAACACCTGGAAGCGCTCTTTTTTCTTCTCAACGTAGCGCCCATGCCACACCATAAAAGCTGGCAGTAGCCCATAAAGAATAGCGACAAAAACCCCAGCATACCCGAGTGCTAAAACAAATCCCCCAGGATAGAAAAGGGCGAACAAAAGAGGAGGGGTAAACATCAAGACAATGAGAAGAATCCGCCCTTTAACCGTCTTCTTGATCCGAAATCCATCAGCCAAGAAATCATATAAACTTAGCGCTACCCCAAAAAAGGAGGTAACAAGGGCAAAGAAGGAGAAAAAACCCACAATGATTGCAATCCAAGGAACTCCCAAAATAGCATTCAAAGCATCGGTGAGCCCCGCAACAGGGTGAGGAGCCCCTCCTATTGTCTCGAGGCCATATTTTCCAGAAAGGGGGAGCATCCCAATGATTAGAAACTCCCAAACCAAATAAAACACGAGGGGAATAAGACTTCCCCAAAATAACGCTCTCTTAAGCTTCGCAACATCTCCGCTCAAATAGCTCCTTAAACTAGGGACGATGATATGAGACGTAAACGAAAGGACAACGACAGGAATTGCAGCCCACAAATACTTCGGCTTTCCCCCTACGTAGTTGTCTGTATTCACATGAGGTGTGACAAAGATCAGAAGAAATACAAAGGAGAGAATGAGCCCGACCATGCAAACGCGATTAATCGCATCGACCGCTTTTGTCTCAAAGACCACAATAAATCCAAAGACAATTAAAAAGATAAAAATCCCTAAATTAGCTGAAATAGGTGTTTTAAAACCTGCACTTAATACATCTGCAATGAGAGAGCCACCCCCCGAAAGATAGGCTGCCGCCACAGAATAGAGGAGCATTAAAAAAGAGACCCATGCCGTAAATTCTCCTACAGGGCCAAGGCGCTCCTTACAAATCGTAATTAAATTCGCACTGACCTTATCCGACATCAAAGTGGCTTCCATCAAGAAAAACAAGCTAAGGAGCATAAAAGCAAAGGCAATAAAAAAGAGAATACTCGAGGGAAAGAACCCTCCCGCTCCCGTTGTTAAGGGGAGGGCAAGCATCCCCGCTCCAATCGATGTTCCCCCAACTAAAAGGACACTTCCAAATGTCTTATTCCGATAAATTTTCATGCATTTGTTTCCGAGATTGATAAAGTATTAGGAGCTAGTGTGCTTTAAGTTGGAAATATTGGGCAAGACTAAAATCCCCAAGAAAAACCGAACCCTGTCCAAGAAGTTCGATCTTTGAAGAATTGCCCTTCAGAATATCCGCGGTGATAGTTGATAAAAATCCTCATTTTCCGTCCCACTCCCTGCAACTTACTGATCTCATAGCCCCCCATGTAAGTGCCATCTAGATTCCAGTCATTGACCTGCCAGTTTCGGAGATAGATCGCAAGAAATGCTGTTCCATAAAGGCGATGGTAGAAGAACTTCTGACCCAAAAGGCGCACTTCCCCTCCCCATTCGACATAAAGAGGAGGCTCAATAGGATAAGTCTTATCGCTATGGAAAACCCACCCTAATCCTGCATAAACCTTAAGGGCGCTATTGACCTGGTAAGATCCAAATAGATCAATTGCCTCCATGCTCGGATTGACTCTTTCAACTCCAGGGTTATGAACAAGAAACTCATCCCCTAAGTGACAAGAAACATGATAGACCCGCAACCGAAATGCCCACTTATCAAAGGCATAGCTCAGAGGAAAGCCAACCAAATAGTCGGTGTTTACAAGCTCTGAAATCTCACCGTTGTAGTGAATCCCCATTTTGAATACCGACCAAATCCCTGCTTGGATATCGATCTGCATATCTCCATGCCACCAAAGGACATCCCTCCAGCGGAAAATCGGAAAGTTGTCTCCTAAAGAGACCGCAATCGACTTTGTCCCAATCACATTATCCCCGATATGGTAGGCTGCCGAATAAATCGTGGCCCTTGGATTAGCAACCATTGGCGGATAAAGAACCGTCTGCTGAGGAAACCAAACCCCCTTAATCTGAGGCTTCACCTCCCTCTTTTCAAGCTTTGCCCGTTTTTCATCAGGAAACTTATCGACAGGGGTTACCGATTTTACATCAGGGACATCACTTACAAAAGAGATGATACTGTTTTTGATCAGAGCATTTTTTGGAAGGTTATAAAGGTAGACATCTCCATTCTCCACATACACAAGGACATCGTACTCATAGTAATTAGCATTCACAAGAGCCTGGATGTACCCTTCCAAATAAGCATCCTCCTCATTCGTCACATGCTCCTGAGGAATGCCATCTGTCCGAGATAGAGGCGCTGCAGCAAAAAGCCCCTCTTCTGCATTTGCAAAAGAAAAAAGGGAAAAGAAAATGGAAGTCACACTTACTAAACGTCTAACGCTCATTACTTGCTGCAATTAAAGTCCTCTAGTTCTCTATATACCTAGGAAGAAGAATTATGGGCAAAAAATTTCTCCCCTATGATACTTTAAAAAGAAAAGAAGAAGACAAATCATGAATCACACGCCCGAAGAAGATTTGACCCATCACCTCAAATACCATGAAGAAGAGCTTCACACCAACCTCTTAATACTTAACCAACTCTCAGAGCTCTGCACGAATAAAAACCTTACGGAAAAAGAATTCTTAAAACAAGCCATGCCCCTCATCAATACGTTTTCAGAAAGTAATCCCCTTGTTGCTAAAGAAATCAAAGAGGCTCTTGCCAAAGGAGATCGCCTCAAAATCAAATCGACTATCGATAAGGAAAAAGAGGCTTTGATCCACACTCTAAGCACTGAAATTAAAGAGCATAAAGGAATCAATTCTCAAATCAATAACGATCAGCCTACTGACTCCTAATACCAACTTGTGCGTTACAAATAATTCATAAGGTGCTACACTGGCGCCTTGCAGGGCAAGTTGCGCCCAGATCCTGGATGCAGTTTGTTTCGCTAAAATTAAGACCATTATCCAGATGACAAGGGGCAGTAGCTCAGTGGTTAGAGCAGCGGACTCATAATCCGTTGGTCGTAGGTTCAAGTCCTACCTGCCCCATTCTTTTAACTCATTCTATTTCAATAGATTTTTCCTAACTCACATCCTTATTCCAATTTTTTATGTCATTTCATAGATGATCAGTTATTCTTTGAAGAGAATCCTCTTCTGCATCTATACTGACAGAAACTCTTAGGAATTTAATTTATGAAAAATGACCTGCTTGTATTTGAAGATTATAAGATACGTCGTCTTTATGACGAGGAGACCGAAACCTGGTATTTTTCGGTAGTAGACATTATCCAAGTTCTAACCCAACAATCTAATTTTCAATTAGCTAGAAACTATTGGAAAGTCTTAAAAAACAGGCTCAATAAAGAAGGAAGTGAGTCGGTTACAAAATGTAACCGACTGAAGTTGGAAGCAGCTGATGGTAAAAAATACCTAACAGATGTAGCCAATACAGAAACTATCTTGCGCCTTATCCAATCGGTCCCAAGCCCTAAAGCAGAACCAATAAAGCTTTGGCTCGCAAAAGTAGGATATGAGCGCATCCAGGAAATGACTGATCCAGAAAGGTCATTGGGTAGAGCTAGAGAAACATGGCAAAAACATGGTCGAAGTGAGAAATGGATTCAACAACGCATGATGGGGCAAGAAACACGCAACAAGCTCACTGACTATTGGAAAGATCATGACATCAAGGAGAATAAAGAGTTTGCTATTCTCACTAATATCATTCACCAGGAGTGGGCAGACATAACGGTCAAGCAGCACAAAAATCTCAAAGGTTTAAAGACTCAAAACCTACGCGATCACATGAGCGAAGCTGAGCTTATTTTTACTGCTTTAGCAGAACTATCTACGAGACAGATCGCTGAAAGCACTGATGCCACCGGTATGACCGAAAATAAAACTGCCGCAAAAACAGGTGGCAGCATCGCAAAAAAAGCGCGACTAGAGCTAGAGGAAAAAACTCAGAAAAAAATCGTTTCTAATGAAAACTACTTACCTCCTACCCTACCAACAACTGAAAAAGATTAAATAAATGCTCAGTACAGGACATTTTTTCAGGCCGCTCTCGATTGATGGTTAATAATTAGCAACTTAAGGCAAGAAGCAAATGCCTCAATTTTTTCTCCAAGCCTCAAAAAAATCCCTCGAAGTACATCAAATCCACACCTAAATGTACTTTTTGCTTTTCGACCATGAGACTTTGTTTTGGTTGGGATTTCTTTTTCCTTAACTTCTCCAACAAGATGACTCCAGCAAAAGGCAACCGTTAAAACAAAAATAAGCGTTTCTATTCTGGGAAGATGAGTGAGATGAGTGTCTTCAAAACAAAACCCTCTCTTTTTTAAGCACCCAAAAAA
>JAGROK010000114.1 GCA_020440285.1 Chlamydiia bacterium
GTAGATCTTAATGATTGTTTGGTGATGACCAGGATCAAACTGTTTAAGATTTTGATATTTAGGATTTTTTTCAATCTCTGAAACAGAAATGGTCTCATAGCTTAATCTAAAACTTTCGGCTTGGATATATGTAAAGAAGGTGCAAAACAAAAGTAGGGCAAGGCATTTGGCTTTTAATCTCATGATTTCTCCTGGGTCAGTAATAAGTTATTTAGCAAAGTTTTTTTCTCATGCAGCGATGAATTAGGTAGAAGTTTTTTGATCGCCTCTTCTATGGAAAATCCTTGAGAGCGGAGGCGCTTGACTTTCTCTTTGTTGGCAAGCATCCACTCGATAGCCTCTTCAATCGAAACCCCTTGTTTTTTAAGCTCCATAATTGGAGCAAATTCTTCGGGTTTTGTAGAGAAAAGGAGAAGAGAAAAGGGGTCCAGCCTCAGTTGAGAAAGAGAAAAGGTTCCATGTCCTTTGTCATAAATAAAAGCTTCTGAGTACCCATCTCCTTTTCGGAGAGAGTTCAGCATTTGTTCGATCCCATTTGAAAGTTCAAAGATCTTTTTCTCGCGGATAACATTGAGAGAGTCGCTATCTCTCCCTAGCATGACAAGCCAATTGGAGTTTTTAAAAGCAGCGGCAGCACCGGGTGAGCATTCAAAGTCTTTGAGTCCTTGCGTTACAGCAAAAAGCGATGCCTCATATTTACGAAGCCTTCGAGCCATGCTGCCAATAAACCCTTCCATTTGAGGGTTTGCTAAAAGGTCCCAAGCATCTTCAATACATATAAGGCTTTTTGTTTCTCTATTTCCCATAAAAACTTCCGAGGAGATCATAAGAGAAAAAATCTGTAAGATCACTGCTTGGAGATCCCCCATGCTCTTAAGCTCTTCGGTCTCAATCACAACGAAGTTGCTATGAAAATCAATCTTTTTCTCTCCATAGAAGAAGTTTTTATATTCCCCTTTCGAAGAGTATCTTTGAAGGCGGTCTATAAGGCTTTCTGTTGCTCCCTTCATAAGCTCAGAGTCGTATTGGATCGTCTCTAGAATTGCGATAACGTCATCTATGGTGCCTTTCTTTCTTTTAAGCCTCCATACTTCCCGGACACATTTATTGAGGATATTCGCGCGATCCCCATCGATTTTTTCCGTTGGCATCGCCATAGTAGCAACAATAGAAGAAACCATATTGAGAGATGCATCAATCGCTTCAACATCCCCATCTGTGTGAATTAACGAAAATGGATTCAGATTTAAATTGCTGTCTTTTGTGAAGAAGATATACTGTCCATCCAGAAGATGACAGAGCTTTTCAAAAGAGCGCCCTAAATCCAAAACAAAAACCCTTCTACCGATAGATAATTGACTGAGCATTAGTTCTTCTAGAAAAACAGTCTTTCCAGATCCAGAAGCGCCGATCACTACACCATTGTAGTTGCTGGCTGATACGAAGGGATCCCAAAAAGCCATTTGTCCCCTTCTTCCAACAAGGGGCATCCCGTCTAGGCTATTTCCTTTCCATTCAGAAATCATTGGAACAAACTTGCTAGTTTCTTCAGTCAGAGTTGTTTTTGTCTTTCTCGTTTTCCGTATCTCTTCGATCTTGGGAAGCTCTCCCCATGACATGGGAAGAGAACGGATCAGATCATCTAAATGGAAGAAATTAGTTTCTTGGAGCTTAAACCCATACTTTTGGTAGAGGGCAACGAGGGTTGACTCTGAATCTCCAAATTTATCCAAACTTCCATAAAGACCAATGTTAAGTCTTGTTCGGACAAACTTTTCACCGGATAGGAGTGATCGAAAGACAAGGTCGTGCTCTGATGATTCTCTGAGAAGATGAGGATTTTTCTTAAAAATACCCGCCAAGCGGAATTGTTGTTTGAGAAGAGCGGCTTTGGAATAGAGATTAAGCTCTTCTTTTCTTTGGGTGGGATAGTGGATGCCGTAGTGGATAAAGAAGGGAGAGGGAATGCGGTAAGAGGCATCTAAAAAATCTCCAATGAGCTCAGAGTTGAAGGATAAGCTCCACTCTTCTGGAAGATCGATTGCCTGAAACATCTTAAAGTAGGTCTCCCCTTCTCCATTTAAGAGGACTCCTTTTGGGTTGAGTTCTAGGGCTCCCATAGAGCCTACTTCATCGTTTATAAAGTTAAGGCCACTGATTTTCTTAGGGGCTGGAGACGCTGTCGTTTGGTCTACACTTGTCAAATGGGTCAAAATTTGGATGAGATGAAGGGGGTGAACGTCGATGACGTGTGAGAGCCTAGAAAGAGTCGAAAAGGCTTTTTTCTTAAAGTTTTCAAGTTTCCTTAAAAGAGGCTCGTACTCTGATCGATCTCCTTTAGGGGCGCTGTAAGAGAAGAATAAGCGAAAATTTCTCATAGGGATAGGAACAATGGGGGTATTGGAGAGGGTTTCATTTTGGAAAAATTGCTTTTTCTTCTCGGTAATCTTTTGAAAGATGGGAGCCTGTTTTTGTCTGGGCTCTGACCACCTATCTAAAATAGGGTCAATAAAAGGGTCAGCAAAGAGAAGAAATTGATTGGAAGCTCCCTCCATGTAAAGGGCTTTTATAAGGGAAGCTATCTCTTCTTCAGTACTTCGGCTTGCAAAAACTAGGGGGCTGATTTCAAAGGTAAAGCCAAAAGAGTGTTCGTTTTCATAAAGGCCTCTTTCTTCGGAGTAAAGGCGATAGGGAAGAAGTTCTTGAAAATAGCTTTTATCAAGGTAGTGCTTAGAAACCTTTTCTTTTTTAAAGGATTCATAATCAAGAGAGGAGTCCTCTCCAAAAAACTCTTTTAACTTTGCTTTAAGTTTCACTTGCAGCTCCTGGAGTTTGGAAGAAAGAGATTTTTCCCTGAATCAAAGGGGTCCTCTGAATCGGATTCTTTTTCGACAATCATATCGAGAACTTCTGATGTTGAAGCGCAGCCGACTCCCTTTCCCGGGGGGCATTCAAAACCGCTTTTATAAATGCTGCATCCTGAAACAGCTAGACATAAACCAGTTATTATCAGCAGTGGGATGGTGTTATATTTTCTCATGAGATCCTTCATGTTTGACATACAAAAATGGTCTTTATTACGCTCAAATCTTTGAACTGGAATGGGATTAGAATCTTGTGAAATTTGTGCAACAAGCTGTTGGCTAATTTAAAGGGCATCTTATGTTTTTTCATGTGATCCTCGGTTAATTTCGGCTTCGATTTCCTCAACAGATGGAAGAGAGGATTTTAAGTTTTCAGGGAGAGCTTTGACAATTTCTGTTTCGTAGCTTGCAACGCCGATGGGAGCGCGAATTCCTCTTAGGGCATATTCCACTTTTGCTTTCTTTTTATCTTTACAAATCAATATCCCAATTGTTGGTTGATCTTCAGGTCGTTTAAGAAGGTCATCAACAGCTGCTAGATAAAAGTTGAGTTTCCCTGTATGCTCGGGCTCAAAGTTTCTGGCTTTAAGCTCTATTACAAAATAACAACGTAAATCTAAGTGATAAAAAAGAAGATCTAAAAAATACTCAGAATCTTCAATTTCAAGTCGATATTGCCTACCAACAAAAGCAAACCCTTGACCAAGCTCAAGAAGAAATTTTTGAATATGTTGGACAAGCCTCTCTTCAAGTTCTTTCTCATCATGTTCTTCTCTAAGTGACAAGAAATCAAACAAATAAGGATCTTTAAGTGTTTGATGAGCTAAATCAGATTGAGGAGCAGGTAGGGTATTTTTAAAGTTCGTAATCGCTTGGGCTTCACGCATATGAAGTTTAGAATCAATCCAGAGCGCAAGCATGCTGCGACTCCATCCATTTTCAATAACCTTCTTTACATACCACAACCTTTCCTCTTGATGTTGAACCTTTTCCATCAAAATTAAATTGTGTCCCCACGGAATTTGTGCAACAAGCTGTTGCACTATTACTCTGCTTGGGTATTCCAATGAAAATTTGAGCATATATTTTAAGTTTCTTGGAGAAAATCCCTTCATTTTAGGGAAAGATGATCTTAAGTCTCGTCCAAAGCGATCAATCGTTTTGGCTCCCCATCCTTCCTGCTTTTGTTTTTGAGAAATCGCTGTTCCAATTTCCCAGTAAAGTTGGATAAGTTCCTGGTTAACTTTCACAGCTGCTTTGATTTGAGAGGACCGGACCTTATCCTTAATCTCCCTTAGCGTTTCAATATAAGCTTGTGAAAATTCTTCTTGATCGTTGTTATTGGTTATTGCTTTCTGTTTAAGTTTCATTCTGATCTCCTCTTTGTTGCGCCAGATTTGAGATCTATTAAAGTATTATCAATCCATTCTCTACTAGGAAATTCTTGATACACCTTGCCATTGACCTCAACTGTAGGAAGTTCAGATGGCACATCTGTCTGTTTGAGATAGGTATACGCCCGATTAAACGCCTCTGTTTTCTCTAAGAAAGAGAGGTCATGAAGCATTGGAATGGGCTTTCCAAGAGTGTTCATCTCTTCTTGCATCTTAAAACAAGCTTTTTTGAAGGGTCTCAATCGCATCTCCCCTGCTAACTTTTCGATGAAGCTTTGCTTTTCTTGGTTGTCAAGACGCTCAAAGCAAACAATTAGCTGGAGGGTTAAGATATCTGCGGGATCTGGATGAAAGGTCCAAAAAACTTTTCCTGTGTCGATGTATTTTGATTGAATCGCAGGAAAATCCATTCGAATGAATTCAAGACATTTTGGGCAGGAGAAGGAAAAATACTCAGTCATGTGAATCGGGGCTCTCTGATCTCCGTAAGACACAGTATAAGCCGAAGAAAGTTTTTCGAAGGAGGATGGAACTGCTCCTTTTCCTATCTCTGCAAAAAGGATGGCATTTGACACTAAAAGGGCAAATGCGGGAAGGATTCCAAAGAAGAGCTTGTTGATTTTCATTTTAACCACTTTTCTTCTCCCTAGAAAGAGATCTTTCGATCTCAAACTTTTTCTTGAGATCTTTTTCTCCAATCTTCACTCCATGGGTAAAAATCAGATCAACAATGCGGCCAGCAGCGACTTGGATAGAGGGTTGGAGTTGTTCGGCTCTTTTGATGTAGTAGTCAGCGAGTTTGTTTAGTGCTGTATTGCTACCTTGCATTCCTGCATTTCTAAAGGTATCGACGTCCAAAATGGTTTGGCTATCTCCAACTTTAGAGAGTTTTTCGATGGTTTGGTTGTTTAAGGTAGCTTGGACACTTTGTCCAATTCCTTGAAGGAACGAGGCAAAGGCTGCTCTTGTAATGATAGAGCCTGAGCGATCAACAACGATGCCACGGACCCCTTCTCGTCCATCTTCTCCAGATACGTAAGCACTCACTTCTGTTTCTACAAAGTCTCCATTGGGCTGGACGAGGGTCATCCGATCGGCTCGGACATAGACACGTTCATTGGCTAAATCTCCGTAAGCGCTTGCTAGGATGATGCTATCTTTTAAAGCGACGCAGACTTTGCGTGGAAGTTGTCCATTTTCCAAGGGGCGGATAAGCATTTTAGCAGGTCCTTTAGGTTGGAGGATTCCAACGCTGCAGTCGGAAGCGGAGACTAAAACGCAACGAACAACGGTTCCTGCAGGGATATAAGCGCTGACGTGCGATTTTTCTTCTTCTTGAAACCGATCCAAGGAAACAATTTTTACGGGAGCTGTTTCTTGGCAGGAGGTAATGGGATTGGCATTTAAACCCTCTTTAATCTCTTCTCGAAATTGTTCAAGTTCTGTCTTAAAAGTGGTGTTATTCTCTGAGGCTAACAGGGTGGTTTGGTTGGTGATTTCTTGGAAAGAGTCTTTTATCTCTTGCTGACTAGAGAGAACGGAGCTTAAAATGTTTTCGATTTCATCTTGTTTCCACTCGATTTGAGATAAGCGGAAATTTTCTGTCTCTAAGCTGTGGGAGGCTGTTTCAGGGGGCGTTTGGTGAGAGCTTATTTCATAATTGCCACTTTCCGAACTTTTTCCACTAAAGAGAGAAAGAGCTCCCCAGATGATGAGAAAAGCGAAGGCGCAAACAAAAAGATAGATCTTTTTCTGAGATTTTAAGGTTTTTTCACTCTTTGAAAAAAGCTTTTTTTCTTGGGATTCACGATTTTGAGACTTCATGATTACAGCTCCTTCTTCGTTGAAATAATCGCCAAGGTTTTTTCTCCAGGTTCTAGGTGGGTTTTAGAAAGAAAAACCCAGAGGTCATTTCGCCTTTTAAGAGTAGAGGGGCTTAGGGCTTCTACTTTCTTAGAGGAATTACTCACTTCAATCACGAGGATCTCTTCAAAGGGACCTTCGAGGAGTCTGAGAGACTTGGCTTTAAATGGGGCTTCAATAGGAAAAGTGACTCCTTCAAGTGGACGGATCCCATATCCATGGGGAATAGTCCCCCACAAAATGCTATTTAAAAAATCTACGGTGGGAGAGTGGTAATCAGAAGAAAGTTCTTCTTGTTTGGATGGAACGTTTTGTTTCTCTTTGAGAACAACGATTTCTCCTGGTCCCGGTTTTGCTAAGATGGAGAGGGTTTGGGCATCACCAGAGCTGGTCATGATGGTCACGCTGGTGGGAAGCTCGCTCATTTCATTTAGAGGGGTAAGAAAGGCTTGTCCTGTTTTTTGATGTAAAAAGCTTTGAAACTTATTTTCATCCAATATAACATCTACGATTGATCCTCCCTCAAACATGATTCGATTTGGAGATGTCGTAGAAAAGGTCACTTCCAATGCTGATTTAGGGTCGATGGTTTGCTCAACAAGGGCAGATAGGGGGATGGTTCCTGCACATGTAAGGAATAGAAGGGTTTTTATAAGTTTTTCTGGGAGTTTCATAGCTTTTCCTGGCTGATACTTGTTAGATAGAGTCTCCCTTCTTCGCAGCGGAAGGAAAGGATATACTTGATTTTTTCTGATTGAATAAGAGGGGCGCTTTTCCCTGTTTTTTCAATGTATGTTTTTTGAACTCCCTCAATGACGAACTGGTGTTTTTTCTCTAATGGGTAAGAACGAATCGTTTCAAACAAAAAGGTGCTTTGGGTTTGGATCATTTTTTCTTTTTCATCTTTAAGAGCTTTTTTAAGGGGGCTATAGAAGCTGGGGTGGGCATGCCCTAAAATCTGATCGTTTTTCCAGGCGATATCTGCAGGAGTCCGCGTTAAAAGAAGGTCGGACAAAAAGGTTCCAATAACGTTTAGATATTCTTTGGAAGTGCGGCTTTTCTCTATCCAGAAAGAGGGGCCTGTTGTGGGAATAACCACCACTCTTTCTTCTTTATTTTGAACAGCAAAGCTGAGTTTGATAACGGCAATGCTAAGAGCAATAACACATAGAGCAAGGACGTTTCTTTGAGAAATAAGGGTTTTGAGTTTGCCTTGAAAGGTGCGTGTTTCCATGGATTACCTGAGGTAAAAGCGTTTGTGTGAGGGAGGGAGGTTGACTTTAAGGAGCCTATTGAAAACTGATCCCGGAATATACCAGTAAATAAGACCGGTTAAGTAGTATTTGGGGAGAGCTCTCGCAACTTTTCTTCTTAGGGTAAACAGAGAGAAACCCAAAATTCCAAAGAGGATAAATTTCTTAAGGCAGATCCCCGCATAGAAGGGAATGGCAAGGCTCAAAAGATCAGAGATTGCCATCCCCATGAGCATTTTGGGGTTATCCAGGTACTTATAGAATCCCGCAGTCTCTTTCATTATTTTCCACTTTGCTCTTGCTGACTTTTCCCTTTAAAGATCTTTGTCGTTAAGACGGTATCGATAACGTCTGAAAAGTTCCCTAAAATGACTCCAATAAGAAGAGCAATGCCTACCCCTTTCCAGCTCCCCTTGAAAAGAGCCCAAATACCGCTTCCTAAGATGACAGCCATAAAAATCCAAAAGAGTCCTGAGCGGTTGGAAACGACCGACTCCACTTGGGATTTTGTCTCGCTAAAAGCGGAATTGATGTCACAAAACCCTGCTGATGGAAGGAAGAGTAGTCCTAGAAAAAATATCCCTAAGATAGATGTTGGGTACTTTTTTACAAGGCTAAAAAGTTTTTGAGCCCCTGTTTTAAATATTTCCATATTAAATCCTCTTTGTTTAGGTAAAACTCCCCTATCGAGTTAGGAGATGGTTATGTTTTTCAAGTAGTGTTTGAAGCTCTCCATAGCGACGCATTTTTCTTGCGTGATCGTCTAAGATGAAGCTAATTGTTTTTTCTGTTTGCTTGATGGTCTCTTTGGCAGAAGGAATGTCTTTCTTGGTTTCAAGCTCAAATTTTAAAAGAGAGAGAAGGGCCATTGCCCTCTTATTAGCATCGGAAAGATCCCAAATCTCTTCGGTGGTTGTTTTGATGATTTCCAAGGCTTGATCTTTGTCGTGATGGTATTTTGCTGTAGCAATCTCGATATTTGCGATGCATTTCCAATGGGAAGCATAGAGGGTGTCTCGCTCTTTTTCCGCTTCTAGAAGATCTCCTGAAGAAAGGGCTTTGCGAACTCTTCTAATGCGAAAGTTTTCGTCGTGTTGTGTTTGAACGTCTGTTTTTAAAGCGTCTGCTGCGCTTGCAACTGTTTGTCCAATGACACTGCATCCAGAAAGGAGGGTGATTGATAGAAAACTAATGGCAAGGATGTTTTTTGAACATGTCCGTTTTTTCTCAAGAATCTTGCTTGTAATAGGCTCTGAAGAGTTTTTTGATAAAGATGGGTCTATCTTAACCTGTTCTTTAAAAGATTTGTTTACAATCATTTTATCCTCAAATGGTTATGATTTTAAGTGTATTGATAGTTCTGCTTAACAATTTCATACATCACCCCTGGATGTCTCCCTTAATGGGGGTAAACTTTTCTTGGATCGGACGACCTTCTTCAGTAAGATATTGCATCAAACTTTGTCCCCAAGGAAGAACAAGGGTCAGAGAATCTCCCCCCTTCTTTCTTTTAACTTTTAGCCTTGCTATCCCTCGATCTTTATCAATAACAGCTGGAGAAAAACCCAAGCCCATTTTTTTCTGATATTTTATTTCATTATTTAATCGTTCATCCCAAGAAAATGAGGTGATTTCAAGGATTTCATTCTCTTCAAACCCCTCAAAATTAATAAAATAGTACAATGGAGAAACAAGTTCAGCAGCCAGCTTGATAGACGATCCAGGAATTTCTTCAACGTTTGGATGAGGTTGAATTTCAAAAATAGGACTTTTTTCTTTCCCTTTCTTTGTTTCAAACCAAACCTGAACGATTTCTCCAGGAAGAAACCCTTGGCTAAGAATGACATGGCTAGGGTATTTCTTTCCTAAAAGCTTTGCGGTCAACATAAATTGACCGATTGAAATCTCTTCTGTTATCTCTTCCTCTTTAAAAATCGGCCTTTTAAGCTTCAAAACATAATCTGAGTCTTCAGGAAAAGTCTTTAGATATAGAAAAGTTTTATGGAACTTTCGATCGATGTCGTTAAGTTTGGATAATGGTGGTTCATTTAGAACTTGAGAAACCGAAAGAGTCTCCCACTCGATATCCCAAGCCTTCTCAGAAGAAAAAGAGAGTGCGGTCTTCAACAAAAAGACTGATAGAATTAAAAGAATTCTCACTATTCCCCCCTCAAAGTCTTTTCAATTGGAACTTCTTCAACAAGAAGCTGCGTACCTTGTTGAGATACTCTTGAAGGGAGCCTTTCAACTCCTGCTTTTCGGAACATTAATCCATAAGTATCGTAGAAGCAAAAGCCATTATTCACTTTCATAATACTCATTAGTCCAGGTCTTTTGTGGATCTGGGCTTGTTTTTGCACCTCGTTGAATCGCTCCCCTCTCACGATAACAAGGCGGTATTCTTGCAAATCATGAGATTTTGCCCACTCAAGATGATTCTTATTATCTCCATCTATAAATAAAAATTTTCCCTCAAGAGCTGCTTTGACTTCTCCTGAACCTTTATCTTTGTCTAGGACAAGAAAGCCTTGAAGAAACTCTCCATCAAAAATAGATCCCACTTTAGGAGTTACAAGCTTTTTTGAATAACTTGTTGCTTCTTCGAGATTTCTTGCTGCGTTTATGTCCTTGGCATCTTCATAAGGATCGAGATAGTAAGAAAGATCACGGGGAACATGTGGAGAGCAGCCCACGGAGAAAATAAGTTTTAATGTGCAACAGATAATTAAAAGATAATGCATTCGTTTTCCTTTATGTTGTGATGTGTATCCACACTTTTGCTTCGGGAGAATAGAGCTTATCAGCAACAACTCTTGCTTTTTTGAGGCTTCCAGCATCAAGGTGCATGTTCAAAGAAATGCCTCTTCCAAAATCACTGTTTTCTTGGTACTTTATCTTAACCTCTTGGACAGCTGCAGCAGCGATCTCCTTACAAGGGTTGCACCCAGTTGGGCTCGCAAGCATCATAGTGCTTGATAAATAAGCCGGTGGAGCAAGGCTTACTTTTTTCAGAAACTTCTTGTGAAGCCCTTCTGGATAGGTTTTTGCTATCTTAAAGTTCTCTTTAAAAAAATTCTTGCTAAACATTTTATCCTCAACTGTTTACAAGATGCAAAATACAGTGATAATTCCATAAAGGTATTTATGGCAACCTTAAAATAATCCTTTTGTTTTTAGAGTTGTCATTAATTATCATTAGTGATCATCTTTGTTCATATTAATGCTGTTTTTAGATGGGACTTAATTCCTTCCTTCAAAGTTTCAAACAAGTCGTCAAGCCCTACCCAACTCCCCTCTTTGACTCGAATAGGAGTTTGATTAACTGAGTCTAAGATTGAGACTCCATTCGACTCTCTAGATAGACGAATGCGAAGCCCCATATCTAGGACCTTACACACCTTCTTGCACCTGATATCCCACTCTAAGCAGGAGAATTGGCTAGACATGAGGATGACGACAAGATTAAGGTCTTTTTTTTCAAGAAGTTGCCTTAGCTCTTGCACTGACTGTGCTTGGTCTAAACATTCCCTCAAAAATTCTACATCTTTTGGTGCCATGATTTCCTCCTTATGGATGACAGACAAGAGTCTGGATGGTTTTGGTGAATAAAGGGTCTCCTATTTTTAATCGTTTTTCCTTCCAAAGACCGTGTGTAAATTGAAACACTCTAATCAATGATTTTTCTGGGAAGGTTTTATGGATTAGAAACTGGAGATAGGTTTTTTCTCGTTCAGGGATCTCTGGAAGGGATTTTTTATTGACAAACTGGAGAGATGAAGCGTTGTCTCTAAGGAGGGTTTTTGCTTTTTCTAGGCAATCTTGCAGGGGCTTTTTAACTTTGTAAATGATGTGGGGGTCTTTTAAAGAGATGAGGTAATTTAGGAAAGCTGTTAAGTTGTTGACGTTAACGGAGTATTTGAGAAGTTTGTCCATAGCATATAGGGCATCTCCTAAATGGGCAAATCCTCTTCGGAGAAGTTTTAAAAGAGAAGGGACTGAGGTATCAAGTCCCCTCCCTTTTAAATGGTGCAAGCGAAGGTAGAACTGACGCACCGGTTCAGAGCAGCATTTTAAAAGATCTGGGTGATTAAGGTGAAGGGAAACATCCTGTGCAACTTTTTGGCGGTATCCACAGCCGAAGTCTTTGAGAGCACTTGAGATCCATCTAATAGGACTTTTGACTGTGTATCCTTTTTCTATTTTTTTCTTCAGGAGAATCAAGGTCTTTTCAAGGAGTGGAAGATCTTTAAACCACCATGTTGGGAGTTGAGAGACGGATTGGCTAAAACGTTTTATTTCTGATAAAGATCCCATTTGTTTTAGATCAAAAAGGAGCTGTAACTCTTCTTTTCTTCCTGAAGGGGGTCCTGGAGGTTGAGATGGGGGCTTTTTTCTCATCTTGTCTTTCCCTTCCTTTGTTAAAATGTATGTGTTTCTCCCATCACAGACCCTTTTAAAAATGGGGTGGTTGTACTTATTCTTCTTCCGAATGATCAGTCCCGACTCGATGTCTCTTTTAATGTAGTTTTTGGCGCTACGTGGCGTTACACGACATTTTCGGGCGATCCCTTCATAAGAAATCCTCACCTTGTCTGATTTCTCGAAGAGTTTTTGGGACCAAAATGGGGTTATTGTAGCCATAGGGAAGAGCTCCTTTGATAAATAGGAACCCATCTGACATCCACTCATAAAAATGAAAGAGCCCTACAAACCTGCAGGGCTCCGCCCCTAATGAAAGGGGCTTACCTCTTCCCAAAGGCAACTGTGAAAGTGCAAAATGCACTTGAACGTTTCTATTAAATTGGCTTAGCGAATTGCCCGATCGCAATTTTTTTGGGAAGAAGGCTAGATTTTTTCCTTCAAAACTCATAGAATGAGCCTTGAAGCTAAGGGATGTTGATTCCAAAGTTGGGTTCCTTAGTTTCACGCCTCGAGAGGTTGCTGCCTCTCGGGGCACTTTTGTTTCTATACTCTTCATCTTAGGAAAAAGTTTTATTTTCTCCAACAAAAAAATTGAGAAAAAAGTTCCACGAAGTGAGTGCTTTAGCAATTTCTTTTATTAAAATATATAAGGGTGAAAATGAGCAAAATAAAGGGCCAAGGAAATTTCGAAAATTTTTTTCAAAAGGGGCAATACGAGATGGCAAAGGGTGGAGAATTCGTATCTAACGAATTCAAAATACACTGGTTCCCGAATAAGCTTTAAGAGATAGATCATGTTAATTAGAAGGCTGTGGAAAGAAAAAGCTTCATTCTCTCCTTGGCAAATGTTTAGCTCTAGAGCTAAAATAAAGCGCTGATTGCGTAAAAAGAATTCTTGAAATAAATAAAGAGCGTGTTAAGATTTTTCAAGTAAGAAGGCTCTCCTGAGGGATTTGGAAAAATATCAATCCGTTACGTCGGCTTAGGGTCTGCTACAATATTCTTTTTATTACACATCAAACAACCGGAGTAACTTGATGGATTTACATGCTAAAATAAACGAGTATCGTCTTACCTCTCCTTACTGGGAAGCTGTCCTAGAACCACTCAGTACAGGACATTTTTCAGGCCACTCTCGCTTGATGGTTAATAATTAGCAACTTAAGGCAAGAAGCAAATGCCTCAATTTTTTCTCCAAGCCTCAAAAAAATCCCTCGAAGCACATCAAATCCACACCTAAACGTACTTTTTGCTTTTCGACCATGAGACTTTGTTTTGATTGGGATTTCTTTTTCCTTAGCTTCTCCAACAAGATGACTCCAGCAAAAGGCAACCGTTAAAACAAAAATAAGCGTTTCTATTCTGGGAAGATGAGTGAGATGAGTGTCTTCAAAACAAAACCCTCTCTTTTTTAAGCACCCAAAAAA
>JAGROK010000115.1 GCA_020440285.1 Chlamydiia bacterium
CAAAGCTAAGGACACTAAGGAGATTCACATAGGTCTTCTTGTTGGGCGAGCCTTTTAAGTGGAGGCTCCCTAATTGAAAAATGGTGGAGAAAGCAAAGGGAAGGGCTCCCTGCCTAGTGATTGGAATGTTTCGGTAGCGCGCAGCTCCATATGCAACCCCTAAAAGGGCTGCTTGGCAAAAAAGTCTCTCCCTAGAAATTCCTGTATTTTTCACTATTTCAAACCTTTTGTTTACAGAATATGCGCCTTCCCTACACAAATGCCCCTATTCTAGTGGCGAGTATAAACGATATAAGAATTGAAATATATTTAAAAAAGTGGGAGGATGATTTTCATGGAAATGACTTTGGATAAACAATTTCACCCCCTCTACCCCTTTTTTAAAAGATTTTTTGACATTATCTTTAGCTTAAGCTTTGTCCTTATTTTCTCTCCCCTCTATCTCCTCCTTGCTCTTCTGATTAAGCTCGACTCTAAAGGGCCAGTCTTCTACATCGGTAAACGTCTGGGAAAAGGGGGGCGTTACATTCACATTTTTAAATTCCGGACAATGTACATTGATGCCGAAGAGCGCCTTGAAGAGATGCTCAAGAAAGATCCGAAAATCAAAGAGGAATGGGATGTTTACCAAAAGCTCCACGACGATCCTCGGTGCACTTCTATAGGGAAATTTTTAAGAAGAACCTCTCTGGATGAATTCCCACAGTTTTTTAATGTCCTTAAAGGGGATCTCAGCGTCGTAGGCCCCCGTCCTCACTACATCGAAGAGCTCAAGGGAAAAGAGGACAGCCCCCTGAAAAAGTATGCGCATCTTGTTCTTGCCGTCAAACCGGGGATTACCGGCCTTTGGCAAATCTCTGGAAGGAGTCACCTTTCCTATGAAGATCGAGTAGAACTCGACAGCCTCTATTACAAAAAACAATCCTTTTTCTACGACATGAAGGTGATCCTTAAAACAATCCCCCTTGTCCTGATTTCTAGGGGAGCGGTATGAGCTGTATCCTTGTAACAGGGGGGGCAGGTTATATTGGAAGTCACATTTGCAAAGCCCTTTCCCAAAAAGGATACCTCCCCATTACGATCGATAACCTCTCACTTGGCCACGAGTGGGCGGTGAAATGGGGCCCCCTTTTTAAAGGGGATTGTGGCAACCCCATTTTATTAGAAGAAATACTCAATCAGTATCCCATTTTAGGGGTGATTCACCTAGCAGCCTTCTCAAATGTTAGAGAGTCTCAACATCTCCCTTTAAATTATTACCAAAACAATGTTCAAACCACTCTCAACCTTTTAGAGGTCCTTAAAAAGCACCATATTTCTCATTTTGTTTTCTCAAGTACCTGTGCGGTTTATGGGATACCAAAAAAGATCCCGATCGATGAATCCCATCCAAAGTGTCCGATCAATCCTTACGGAGAATCTAAATGGATGGTTGAGAAAATCTTGGAGTCGATGAGCTCCGCTTATGGAATGAACGTCGCAATCCTCCGTTATTTCAATGCAGCAGGGGCAGATCCCGATGGAGAGATTGGAGAGGCCCACCACCCTGAAACCCACCTCATTCCTCTCTTGATTCAAACAGCCACTCGAGAAAGGCCCTCTTTTACTCTCTATGGAGAGGATCACCCAACAGAGGATGGCACCGCTGTCCGAGACTTTATCCATGTGACCGATCTTGCAGAGGCCCATGTGCGCGCCCTTGAGTTTTTGATCGAAAAAAAAGAAAGCCTTACCTTAAACCTCGGAACAGGAATAGGATATTCGGTGCGAGAGATGATCGAAGCGATTGAAAAGAGGTGGGAGTGCAATATCCCTGTTATCAAAGGAGAAAGGTTTTCTGGAGACCCCCCTACTTTAGTTGCAAACGGAGAAAAAGGGAGAAAATCTCTAAACTGGACCCCCCAATATTCTGATTTAGAAACCATTATCGATACAGCTTGGAACTGGCACACAGCAAAAGTCCCTTTATATAAATGAAAAAAAAGCATCTTTTCCCCTTTTTCTTAATCGCTCTTAGCCTGACTCTAACCACCCCTTTTCCTCTTCATTCCTTTTCTCCCTTTCTTGCCTTTCTTTACCGCCGCTCTTCACTCATCTATACGTTATGGGTCTCAGCGGGGTGTGGTTTCATCCTCGATCTTTTAGGAGTCCATCCTTTTGGAACACAAACCCTTATTTTCTCTCTATTAGCCCTTATTTTGTTTCGCTATCAGATCTTTTTCATCGATAAGCCAATAGGTCTTGCTTCTTATACTTTGATCATCTCACTTTGTCACACCCTATTGAATCGTCTTGCCTATTTTCTTTTCGATCCTTCCTTTCCCTTTACCCTCAAAGGATTTGGAACTGATTTCTTAATCTATCCTTTCATCGATGCTCTCTACTCCCTTTTGTGTTTTTCTTTCCCCCTCTTTTTCTACCGCTTCTTAAAAAAACAATGGAATCACTTCCATTTTTTGAAAAAAGATTCTAGAAAGAAGGAAGAGGAGAAAGTCCATGGCACCTAATGAGCTCGACCTGCCCAATTTACTCCGTTCCCGCCTCACTTTAGTGGCAACAATTGCAGCTCTAAAAGGAGGAGAAATTCTTAAAAAGGGGTTTGGAACCCCGATGAATTTTGAGAATAAGGGTGAAGGACGGCATAACCTTGTGACGGAGTGGGATAACAAGGCTGAAGCAGCAATCATCGAATCGATTAAAGCCCATTTTCCCGATCACGCTTTTCTTGCTGAAGAAAGTGGAGAATCAGGAGGGGCAAAAGGGGGAATTCAGTGGATCATCGATCCCCTTGATGGAACGGTGAATTTTGCCCATAAGATCCCCACATTTGCAGTCAGCATTGCAGCAGCAAGCCAAAATGAAATTCTCTCTGGCGTTATCTTTAACCCTATGCTCAATGAGCTTTTCATCGCTGAGAAAGGAAATGGCGCTTTTCTCAATGGGGGAAAGCTTAAAGTCACCGAAACAGCTATTTTAGATAGTGCCATTGCAGCAACAGGATTTCCCTATAATGTTCATGAAAATCCACTTTGTTGCTTGGATCATTTTAAAGCATTTGCTAGCATGGGTATCCCACTGAGGCGAATGGGATCGGCAGCGCTTGATTTAGCCTATGTTGCAGCAGGGCGCTTCGATGCTTTTTGGGAAGTTTCCTTGAGACCTTGGGATTATGCTGCTGGTATGCTTTTGATTAAAGAAGCTGGCGGGCAGTTCACAGATTTCGAAAAAAAACCATACTCCTCTCTCAAAGAGGGGCCCATTGTCGCTTCAAACGGAATACTTCATGACCAAGTGGTCAAGAAAATTAAGGCGACTTTGGAGAACAAGGATGCACCTACTTGATGGAAAATCTATAGCAAGGAAGATCCAAGAAGGGCTAAAGCACAAGCTTAGCGCCCTTAAAGGGAGAAGGCCTGGACTTGCATTTGTCTTAATCGGAAAGGACCCCTCCTCTCAAACCTATGTTCGGATGAAGGTCAAAGGATGCAAAGAGGTCGGGATTGATTCCAAACTGATTACACTTCCAAAAGATATTTCAGAAAACGGACTCCTTAAAGAGATCGGAGCGCTCAATCAAGATGATACGATCGATGGGATTCTCGTTCAACAGCCCCTTCCGAGCCACCTTTCCCCTTCTCTCATTGTCGAAGCAATCGACCCACTTAAAGATGTCGATGGATTCCACCCAATGAACCTTGGACGCCTTCTCCTTGGAGAAGATGGAGGTTTTATTGCATGCACTCCCCTTGGAATTGTCAAACTCCTTGAATCCTATCAGATTTCCACTCAAGGAAAAGAGGTTGTCGTGATTGGAAGGAGCAATATTGTAGGCAAACCTCTTGCAGCCCTTCTCATGCAAAAAAAAGGAAATGCCACAGTTACCGTTGCCCATAGCGGAACCAATAACCTTCAAGAGGTCTCCAAGCGGGCCGATATCCTCATCGTAGCAATCGGAAGGCCCCGTTTCATCACACCAAATATGATTAAGAAAGGGGCCATTGTGATCGATGTGGGAATTAACCATACAGATGAGGGGCTAGTCGGTGATGTTGATTTTGATGCTGTTAAAGAAACTGCAGGGGGAATCACCCCAGTTCCAGGAGGCGTTGGCCCTATGACGATTGCCACCCTTCTTACAAACACATATGAGAGTTATAAAAAACGATGCGATTAATCTTACTACTCCTATCCCTTTTATCCTTTGGCTGCTCAAAACCCTTGAACCATTTTAAAGGGATTGCCCATACCCATCCTTACCATATTCAAATAGGTCATCCCTTAAACGAAGAGGAGAAAAAAGGGGTTGAGAAAATTCTTGCAGCGACCTTTGAAGAAATAGACACCCTATATAACCATTGGAACCCTAACTCTCTTATCTCAAC
The DNA here is from genome assembly GCA_020440285.1 of Chlamydiia bacterium. GTDB lineage: Bacteria > Chlamydiota > Chlamydiia > Chlamydiales > Simkaniaceae > Neptunichlamydia. The sequence continues at coordinate 4,383 of JAGROK010000115.1, forward strand.
AAATCCCGCTTCTACTAAACTTCTCCCTATTCTTATGCTTGCTCACCACTATAAAAAAGTGACAAAAGGGAGATATGATCCAGGGCTAGGGGTCCAGCTCAAAATGTTTAAAACCGCTTCCAAACTTCCGAGTGGTTACTATCCAAAGGTCTACGATTTAGATGGGATGCTCAAAGGATTTACCATCGATAAGCTTGTTGAACGGCTGACAGAAAAAGGATACATTCACCTCTATGTCGAATGGGGAGGCGATATTCGCGTCAATGGATCTCATCCAAGTGGAAGAAAATGGCAACTCTTATTAGACAACGAAGTGATCAAGTTAGAAGACTCTGCCCTTGCAACAAGTGGCTGCAAAGAGCAAACATGGACCGTTGATGAAACCGTTTATACCCATATCATCAACCCCATGACCGGCAATATGGTGAAAGTGGAAAATGGGATGGTCCATCAAGTGAGTGTTCGCGCTCCTACCTGCGCCCTTGCTGACGCCCTTGCAACGGCTGGCATGGCTTGTGAAACCTTTGAAGAGGCTTCTAAATTTGCTCAAGAAATGAAAGAAGAATATGACGTTGATTTTTGGATTCAATCATGGGATATCGAACAATAATTTTTGATCTTGGAAATGTCCTTGTCAATTTCAGCCATCAGAAAATGTTTTCTCAAATTGCATCCCTTACAGGGCATACAATCGAACATATAGAAGACCTCCTGGTCACTCACCGGATGGGATACCAATATGAAAGGGGGCTTCTTTCAAGCGAAGAGATCTATGAAATCTTTCAAAAAGATGCTCCCAAAACGTTTGAGATCGATGAATTTTTAGATGCAGCCACCTCAATCTTTCATCCGAAAAAAGAAATGGAAACTCTCGTTGAAACCCTTAAGCGAAAAGGGTACCAACTGATCCTCATTAGCAATACCTCTAGGCCTCATTACACCCATATCGCTCAAAACTATCCGTTTCTCTCTCAGTTTGATCATATTATTCTCTCCTACGAAGTTGGAGCCATCAAACCAGAGAAAGAAATTTTCGAATATGCCCTCAAAAAAGGAAAAACGACCCCCTCCTCTTCTTTTTTCATCGACGACCTTCTTGAAAATGTCCTTGCCGCGGAACATCTAGGGATCCGATCTCACCATTTTACCTCTCCCTCCCACCTCATGGAAGATCTCGTTAAGCATGGGATTTTATAGTCCTTGACTCAGAAAAGTAAATCTTCTATTGATAAGGAAATCTTATCTCGGAGGTTATGATGAAGAAAATTGTATTTCTATTTTTAGGCGTTTTAATGGCAGCAGGTGGCCTTTTTGCCTCTTGTCAGAAAAAAGAAGCTAAGCCTGAGCGTGGACCTTGCCATATGGATCAACCCGGTAAGCGTTCTCCCCCATGCCACCCTTGTAGCCCTTGCAAGCGGTACTAAGAAATCTACCCAGCATTAAAGGAGGAGAGCAGGCTGCTCTCCTCTATCGAAACACCTTTTTATAGTTGAGAACCTCTAATTCTTGCTTTCTTCTTAGGTCGAGAAGAGGTCTCTTCTTCCACTTCTTTAGATTTAATAAGTTCTTGCAAATCCTTAGTTGTGTACTTTGGATCACGTTTTAGGTGTTCCAATAACAATCCTTTCTTATCTATTTCTTGGTTACGACCGTCAATTTTTAAGCTCACAGTCGCTCCTTCTGAAAGGCTATTAGCCAACTCAAGATGCTTGAGACTGGACCATGGATCTTGCTCAATCGCTTTGATCAATAATTCTATTGTACTTGCATGCTCACTGATTTCCGAACATGTCATTGGGTAAGAGGTCTCTTCTTCCACTTCTTTAGATTTAATAAGTTCTTGCAAATCCTTAGTTGTATACTTTGGATCACGTTTTAGGTATTCCAATAACAATCCTTTCTTATCTATTTCTTGGTTACGACCGTCAATTTTTAAGCTCACAGTCGCTCCTTCTGAAAGGCTATTAGCCAACTCAAGATACTTGTGAACGAGCGAAAATCGATCTTTCTCAATTGCTTTGATTAATAATTCTTTCCTGCCTACCTTCTCACCACTTAATAGAGTCATCGTTTCTTCCGAAGTTATCTCAGTAGCCAACCAATAATAAGCTTCGATACCTTTTGGGTTTAAATCGATTACTTTGATGAATAATTCTTTCCTGCCTACCTTCTCACCACTTAATAGAGTCACCGTTTCTTCCGAAGTTATCTCACTAGCCAACCAATAATAAGCTTCGATACCTTCTGGGTCTAAATCGATTAATTTGATGAATAATTCTTTCCTGCCTACCTTATCACCACTTAATAGAGTCACCGTTTCTTCCGAAGTTATCTCAGTAGCCAACCGATAATAAGCTCCGGTAGCTTTTGGGTTTAAATCGATTACTTTGATCAATACTCCTTTCTTGTCTAACTTCTCACCACTTCTCAGAGTTATCTTTTCTGTTCGAGTCATGGAAATAGCCAACATCGAGTAAGCATCGTAGAATGTTGGGTTTAAATCGATTACTTTGATCAGTAATTCTTTCGCGCCTACCCCCTCACCACTTCTCAGAGTTACCTTTTCTGTTGGAGTCATGTAAAAAGCCAATTCGCTATAAGCCTTGTAGCATGTTGGGTTTAAATCGATTGTTTTGATCAATAATTCTTTCTTGTCTAACTCCTCACCACTTTCCAGAGTTATCTTTTCTGTCGGCATAAGGTCTTGAGCCAAATTGAAACAAGCTCGGAAGTCTTTTGGATCTAATTTGATTACTTTGATCCATAAATGTCTCTTCTCTACCTTCTCACCACTTAATAGAGTCACCGTTTCTCCCAGAATTAAGCAATTAGCCAAATCGTTACAAGCTCGCGCACTTTTTGGGTCTAAATCGATTGCTTTGATCAATAATTTTTTCCTGTCTAACTCCTCACCACTTTTCAGAGTTACCTTTTCTAGCCGATCCATGCAATTAGCCAAATCGTTATAAGCTCGCGCACCTTTTGGGTCTAAATCGATTGCTTTGATCAATAATTCTTTTTTATCTAACTCCCCGTTTATTAGGGATACTTTTTCGCCTTGATTAAGGATACTAGCCAACTCAATATAACCGTCGCTATTTTTTGAATCCCGAATAATGACTCCGACCAATAATTCTATTTTACTTACAAGCCCAACATACTCTTTAGAATTGCTCTGACTTGGTAAAACTACATTATTTCCTTGTACCTGACTAATCGACATTATTTTATCTCTCCCTTTAAATTTATCATTTTAATAACAGGAAAAATTATAGACTAGATTATCTAAATAATGCAAGGCTTCTGAACCAGATCAGAATGGCTGTGTTGAAAAAATAGATTAGCAACAGTCTTGTTCCCTCTTAGGTTTTTGATCTTTAGGTTCTTATACCCAACGTGAATGAAAAAATTGAGTGAACAAATTTTTCTTCATTATTACAATCGGTGACATGGATTTTTTAAGTGAACAAGAAAAAGCCGAGCTTAGGGTACGGCATAAAAAAGAGTGGGATGGAAAGGTTCGTGACCGAATAAAAGCGGTACTTTTATCCGGTGAGAGGTGGACGCCTCAGCAAATAGCCAAAGCTTTGCTAATTTCTGACCAGGCAGTTCGTAGTCATGTCGAAGATTATAAATCTCTAAGGAAACCTTATCTCGGAGGTTATGATGAAGAAAATTGTATTTCTATTTTTGGGCGTTTTAATGGTAGCAGGTGGCCTTTTTGCCTCTTGTCAGAAAAAAGAGGCTAAGCCTGAGCGTGGACCTTGCCATATGGATCAACCCGGTAAGCGTTCTTCCCCATGCCACCCTTGTAGCCCTTGCAAGCGGTACTAAGAATCTACCCAGCATTAAAGGAGGAGAGCAGGCCGCTCCCCTCTATTCTCACTCAAAAATCAATCTATTAACACCTTATTATAAACAACTTATATTATAATATTAACTTTAAATAAAAAATATGTTATAATAGTTAATTATTAATAAAAAACAAAGGTTAATTATTATGGCTATAGAAACACGTCCTCAATTAGTTGCTATAAATCACTCTGGATCAAGTGAGTATGCCAGTGTTGATTCAGACTTCTCTAGTATGGATGAGCATCCAAGATTGGTCCCTACAAACCTCTTGAACACCCAAAACTCACCTGAACGTCCTCCTTTAAAAGCTACTCTTCTAAACGAGGTATCCATTGAGGATCGAGATCTAACTTCTGCAGGCCTATCAAGTGCTCAAAGCTCATCGGAACGCCCTCGATTAATAGTCGAATCTGGGCGCCCCCCTCTACGAACTCTTACACCTCAATCAAGACCATCTTTTATTACACAACAGCAACAGGCGTTTAATGAGCAATTCAAGGACAATGGGTTGACTGTTTCGAACAACAGCCTTGGATCAGGGAGTTTTGGTGGTGTTTATCAAGGAATGCTCAACGGAGAAGATGTAGCTGTTAAGATATTGGTAGGCGGAGAACCTTTTCATCTAACTCAAGGAGAAGGGTTAAGTCTGCTCTTAGACAAAAAAAATGGATTCCACCGATCTTCAGCGATTTTAATTTATGATAGCTACACAAAACGCTACCATTATTTAGAACGCAATCATCCAAGACTCTCTGCTTTTGATGGAGCAGAAGGAATTTATGTCGTTGGAACCGTCTCAAAGTTACGCTCTGGAGGCTCTTTAAATAAACGGCTCCACACCTTAGAGTCTCAAGCAGCTGTAGGACTATGTCAAGAGCTGATTCAAACAGTAGACAACGCCCATAAGCAAGGAATTTCACACGGAGATATTGCAGAGAGAAACATTCTTCTTACTCCAAAAAAAGAGCCCTCGTCACCAACACAAGAAAAACTTAAACTTGCTGATTGGGGATGTGCAAGATACTCTCCTCAGGGGCAAAGAAATGATTGGGAACAAACAAGACGAATCATTTCAGATATGGGAAAAGAAAATGTGATTAAAGATCCTGTTGAGACCGAAAAGCTCATTCGCGAGGTAGAGCAAAGAATGCCCACCTCTTAAAGCAGATGATTGTCCCAAAAGATGTTAAAAATAAGTATACCGCTCATGATTCAAAACTTGGTTTTTCCCTTCATCAGCATCTTGATCTTTAACCCCATCTGCATCGCTCCTATCTCTTGGATAGGAGGCTGCTTCGATAGAGTTAAATCCCAAGCGCTGACTTTGGGAAATTCCCAAGTTTTGACCCACGAGCGGTATAAAAGGGGCATCCCTTGAAGGTGAAAGACGCTCACTCAAAATCTCTTTAATCATTTTGATTTGAGTCTCTACTGAGATTTCTTTCTCAGAGATGATTTCAAGCTTATGATCTTCAATGACTTTTGTAAGCGGTATCCCTTTCCCATAAGCGTGTAAAATGACATCTCGTTGATCGATTAGAGTATTGATTTGGAGACGGAAAAGGGCAAGCATCGCATCGAGCCACCGATTCACCACAAAAGAGGGGTGGGCATGTGTAATGTGGAAGTGGTCAACCATTTTTTTCACATCATTTGATTGATACCAATCTTCCCCCGTCACCCACCGATTCGTTGTAAAAAGGCTTTGCGGTCTTCCTTTTTCGTCCATTGAAATCCCAATGAGATGGGCATAGGTATCGATATCACTCGGCGTCTCATTATGTGTATCATAAAACAAGGGGACCATTTCTTTTTCCATTCCTCCTTGACGAAGAAAGAGGTGAAAATGGCCATGTTCTCCACCTCGATGAATGTGGTAGTAATATTGAGAGTAAGTTTCTTGATCAAACGTATCTTCGAGGGGATAGTGATCCATCTCATAACATACCCCATGCCCTTCAAGAACCTTATCAACAATGTGGGACCCTGTCTTTGCAAGGATTGCATTCCACCCAAGAATTTCTTCCCCCGCACTGAGCATCCTTTGAAGCTCCTTTGTTGAACAAACCATCAATTCATTTTTGAGAACGCTTTCATCAATGGAAACGATTCTGGATCGCACCCTTCTTTTTTCAATGCCTTGATAGCCAAAAAGACAAATAAAAAGGACCAGTAACCCAATGCAATTGACAAGGATCGGCATCCGAAGATTTTTCATCATTTGCGCTTATCACCTGTTTTAGATACAATCATAGTAAGTAAAATGGTAAAGTTAAATAAAAAATTTTGTGACGTAAAAGCGGTCACAACCCAAGGAATCATACACGTTCACCCCAAGGGCTTTGCGTTTGTCTCTCCTGACGATAGCGAAAAATTCCCAGAAGATGTTTTCATTCCAAAACACCTTAAAGGAAATGCCGTTGATAGGGACCACGTTGAAATCGTCATCTCTTCAGAGAGAAAGCCTGATAAGGGGCCTGAAGGATATGTCTCTAAAATTTTAGAAAGAGCAAAGGAAGAGCTTGTCGGAGTTGTTTGGATCATCAAATCAAAAGGTGATTACCTCCTCTACATTCAATCTCTTGGTCAATCGAAAACAGCGATTGTTAAAAAAGAAAAAAAAGACAAATACAAAATTGGAGATCGCCTCCTCATTAAAGTGATTGATTGGGGAGATGAAAAAGAGCCAGCCCTTTGCACTGTCATAGAAAAGCTTGGAACGATCGATCAAGCAAAAACCGACATCCCCGCAGCAATAAAAGACTTTGGCATTCGAAAAGAATTTCCAAAAGAGGTTCATCACCAAGTCAAAAAACTCTCGAGTCAAGTGGAGAAGGAAGATCTTGAAGGAAGAGCGGATCTTACACACCTTGAAACATTTACAATCGATCCCGATACTGCCAGAGATTTTGATGATGCCCTTTCCCTTTCTGAAGATAAGAAGGGACATTTTCATTTAGCTGTCCACATCGCAGATGTCTCCCACTACGTAAAAGAAAACTCCCCTTTAGATCTAGAGGCAAAAAAACGGTCTAACTCCACCTACTTTCCGGGGCAGTGCGTTCCTATGCTCCCTGAAGAGCTCTCAAACCACTTGTGCAGTCTTAAGGAAAAAGTCATCCGCCTGACGCTTTCAGTCTTAATGGAACTCGATTCAACAGGGGCTGTCCTTAGCTATAAAATCGTCCGAACCTTTATTCACAGTCAAAAACGCTTCACCTATAAGGAAGCCAAAGACGTTTTAGATCAGAAGAGAAAAAGTCCCCACTATGCTGCCCTAAAACGGATGGAAAAACTCTGCCACCTTCTCAAAAAAAAGAGATTTGAGCGAGGATCTGTCGATCTAGCCCTCCCTGATGTTGTCATCAAAGTCGATAAAAGTGGAAACCCGACCGGATATGAAGTGGTCGAGTATGATATCACCCATCAACTCGTTGAAGAGTTTATGCTAAAGGCGAATGAAGTTGTGGCTCAAGAATTCGAAACGCGAGGTGAACAAGCCATTTTTCGGATCCATGAACCCCCTGGAGAGGATAATCTTGCTGATTTTTTCTCCCTTGCAAGAAGCCTTGGCTTTCCCCTTCCTAATAAAGTTGAAGTTCAAGATATACAAGCCCTATTCGAAAAAGCAAAGAGCTCCCCCCATGCTGAGCAACTCTCCATTGCCTATATTCGGAGCATGAAACTCGCCATTTACTCAAAAGAAAATGTGGGACACTACGGCCTTGCCCTTGAAAACTACTGCCATTTTACAAGCCCTATCCGCCGCTACAGCGATTTGGTTGTCCACCGGCGCCTCTTTGAAAAAAGTGAAGAAAACCTCGATCAAATCGCAAAAGAGTGCTCAGAAAAAGAGAGGGTCTCATTTAAAGCAGAGATGAGCGTTCTCACCATGAAAAAGCTCCGCCTTCTTAAGGGCTATCAAAAAAAAGAGCCCAATCGCATCTACCCCGCAACAATTAGCAAAGTCAAACCATTCGGCATTTACTTCGAAGTGCCTCCTATTCAATACGAAGGATTTCTTCATATTTCCAATCTCCACGATGATTATTATGAGTATAATAATAAAGTTGGGAGTTTGACCGGGCAAAATACAGGAAGAAGCTTTAAAGTTGGGGATCAGATTGACCTTCTACTAGAAGAGATCGATTTAATCGTTATGGAAAGCAAGTGGGCGCTCCACACAACATCCAAAAAGAGTTCTACCAAAAGGAAGAAGTTCTTCAAATCGCGGAAGAAACGGTAGATAGTATCGCCGTGTTATACCGATCATGATTCAAAACTTAGGTTTCCCTTCATCAGCATCTCGATCTTTAACCCTATCTGCATCGCTCCTATCTCCTGGATAGGAAGCTGCTTCGATAGGGTTAAACCTCGAGTGCTGACTTTGGGAAATTCCCAGGTTTTGAATCATGAAAAGCAACAATATCTCCCTCCATATTCTCCTGATTTAAACCCAATTGAGCACAAATGGGCCAAGGCAAAGTCCAAGCGAAGAAAATATCGATGTGGAACAGATGATCTTTTCAAGGAGCATTGCCTATAACTAAAACAAAACAATTTAGCTATAAGGGTTTTCAAAGTCGAATTCATATCTTTCACCCACTTCAATGGAGTATTACCTCAACCCGACCTATTTTCCCCTTCCTCTCAAAGGTTTGAACGATGAGAACAAAAACAACCCATAATGCTGCAATGCTTGCAATCGCTACCCAGTTAGGAATAGCAAAGAAAGATCCAATTGTATGTTGAAACAGAGCATCTTTCTGGTTTATATAAGGGAGAAATGATGGAGAAATGGCATTAAAGACAAATGACCCGAAGATCATCCCTAGAAGCCCAAAAATCATATCCTTTGATCCTTCTCCAATCGAGGCAATTGCTGTCCCTGGACAATACCCTGCAATACTCATCCCCACTCCAAAAACAGCTCCCCCAAGGGCACTAAAAAGAATGGGAGTCTCCGAAAGATGGAAAGTAGGAATTAATCCTATGAATGCTAAAGAATAGATACCTATGCTTCCTACGATAATAGCTGTTAAAATGATTTTCATCACTGTAAAGTCTCTCAAAAGGAGTTGACCAATAATCGTATCAAACCTTGAGACCCCTCCTCTTCGGAGGAAAAAACCAAAAAAGAAACCGGTTACCAATGAAAAAAACACTGTGAATCCGTTAGGAAAAAGATGAAACTCCACTATGATCTCCTTACTTTGCGATAGAGTGTAAAAGAAACAGGAATTGCCGCTGCAAAAACGGCAAACATAAAGACCCAACTTGTAATAGAAAGTTGTGCTCCACCACTAATGGCATGCCCTGATGTACATCCATTTGCAATACGAGCTCCAAACAAAATTAAAGCCCCTCCAATAAAAGCAGCGAAATAACGCTTAGCCTTTGAAGTTCCAAAGGCTTCCTTCCAAATTTGATTCTTTTCAGGAATTTCCCCTTTTGTCATTTTAGAAGCAACAAGAGATCCTAATAAAAGGCCAATAAGAGAAATCATCTTCCAATTCAATATTATCTGATCCTGAAGAGCTTTCCCAAAATAACTCCCGGCCTTAATATCTGAAAAAGAATGTTTGAGAAGTGCTCCAATCCTTGCAATTCCACTCGAAACACCAAACTGATATCCAAACGCAAAAAGCAATGTAAGCAGTATTCCGATCAGTGTCCCTACAATATAGGGTGACCAACGATCCTTTCTTAAATAGTTTATCATGTTCTTTTCCTTTAAGAGTTTGAAAAACGTCCTTTTATACACTTAATGATTAACCCAAGCATTGGCTCGTTAATCGAGTAGTAAACTCTCCTTTTTTTTCTTGAGGATGTTACAAACCCTTTATGTTTCATTAAATTAAGGTGTTCTGAGATTACATTTTGTAAAACACCGCAAGCCCCAGCAAGCTCTCCAACGGAGTAATCTTGTTCCAAAAGAAGAGCTATTAGCTGAAGCCGATGGGGATGTGATAATAACCTAAGGCATTCTGCAGCACCGTTCCAATCAATAGATTTCATACATCGGAATATAACGACATATCGATATATTAGAAAGAAAAATCTCTCTTCAAGTATTTTTTGATTTGTTGCACAATAATTCCCCAAACACATAAAATCTCTGTATATATGAAGAAATATTTCATCACCGGCCTTGTCATCCTCCTCCCCTTAGCAGTCACCATTGCGATCGTGGTCTTCATCGTGAATTTCTTAACAAAGCCCTTCATTGGAGTTGTTTCGAGCTTCCTTACAGAGTTTGACATCGTCAACAAAGGCTTTCTATTCCTCTCGCCCCAACAAGTGGTCCTTTATGGAAGTAAGTTTCTCATTTTAGTTTGCCTCTTTTTATTCACCCTCTTTCTAGGGATGATCGCTCGATGGTTTTTCTTCAAGGCCCTTTTAAGTCTAAGTGACAAAATTCTTCACCGGATCCCCCTCATTAATAAGGTCTATAAGACAACGCAAGAGATCATTAAAACCATCTTTGTTACCGATAAAAGCTCCTTCAAACAGGTGGTCATGGTCCCCTTCCCTAGGGGAGGCTCTTATGTCATGGGTCTCGTCTCTAGAGAAGCTCCCCACACTTGCTCGGAAAAAGGGGGAGGAGAGCTCTATTCTGTCCTCGTTCCCACTACTCCAAACCCAACGACGGGCTTTCTCCTTATGTATAAGAAAGAAGAGATGATTTTCTTAGACCTCAAACCTGAACAAGCCATTAAATACATTGTCTCCTGTGGTGTGATTACCCCAGAACACCCAGCAAGCCTTAGCCAGCCAAAATGAAAAAAACGTTTATCGCAGGACTTGCCACCCTCCTTCCTATTACCATCACCATTGCTTTAGTGGTGTTTTTCGTTGATCTTCTCACAGCCCCCTTCACAGGAATTGTGGAAGACATCATTACAGAGCATGGAACAACAGAGCTTGCCGAAAAACATAAGTATATCCTATTGATTGTCAGCCGGATTATTGTTCTTGTATTCTTTTGCATCCTTGTCCTTATCCTCGGCTTTTTAGGGAGAAAAATCGCTTTTTCATGGCTCATCAACCTTTCTCATCGAATCTTTTACAAGATCCCCATTATCAAAACCATCTACAAAATCTCCCGGGAAATTAGTACCAGCCTCTTTTCAAACAAAGGGGAAAAGCTTTTTAAAGGGACTGTCACCGTCCCCTTTCCCCATGATAAAGTGCGCGCTCTAGGACTCCTTTCTGGAAGTCCCCCTCAAGAAATCCAAGATAAAAAAAAGTCTCTCCAATCGGTGTTTATTCCGACAGCGCCCCACCCTATTTCTGGTTTCCTCGTCATGTACCAGGAGGAAGATATCCAAACAACAACGATCGAGACCGAAGATCTGTTCAAATTTCTCCTTTCCTGTGGGATTTACCAACCTGGAGAAAAGCCGAATGAACCGTGATATCAAGGTGACCTTCCTTCAGGTGAAAAATGACCAACATAAAAGGGAAAAAATCATCCATCTTGCGAAAGAATATTTTGAAAAAAAAGAACCCTTACTCATCCACCTTCCCCACCAAAAAGCCCTTGAATATGTCGATCTTCTCCTCTGGCGCTCTCCCCTAGAAAGTTTCCTTCCTCACGCTGTCAAAGATGCCCCGTGCAAAGACCTCATTGTTCTCACAACCTCTCATGAAAACCCTAACGGCTCAAGAAGTATTTTGAATTTATGTCCTAGCCCTGTCGATAATGAAAACCTTTCATTTCTAAAAATTTATGAGCTTGAAGATCTCGCCTCAACTCAAAAAAATAAGTCTGCTCAAGAAAGGTATAAGCACTATAAGGAGTGCGGCTACATGATTGTTACCATTTAATAAAGCTTGAAAATATCTCTCTCTTGCACTAAAATCGCCATTTACCTTGGAGAATACGTATGACAAGAGTCAGTAAGAAAGATCGTTTGAAGCGATGCCCCCGAAAACCTAACTATGGATCGGTTAAGACGGGTCCCCTAAAGGATAACCTCCCAAAAGGGTTTAAAGAGCATGGAAATGCGTGCACAGGAAAGGAGTCTCACTCCATGTTTATCCCAAAAATAAAGTAAGAGGAGTCAAAAATGTCCCGACATCCAAGTTACGGAAAATCAAGCAAATCAGATAAAAAGAGAAACGTTTTAAAGCGCTTTGAAAGAATTGACGTCCTGAAAAAACTAGGACGTTGGAAGGAAGGAGAAAGCAAAAAAGTGACAGGTCTTCCAAAAACTCCCAACATGCAGTGAACATCGAGTTTACTAATAGACAAACGGTTCTTCCAGTTTCCCCAATAGCGTTAAAGCGTCTCGTTTCCACTTTCCTTAATTGGAAAGGGGTTTGTTGCGATGAGGTTAGCGTTCACTTTGTCGACAAAAAAGAGATCTCCCGTTTGCATGCCGAGTTTTTCAATGACCCCTCTCCAACCGATTGCATCTCTTTTCCCATTGATTCCCCTACAGATCACCCCAAAGGATATGTCGTTCTAGGAGAGGTCTTCGTCTGTCCTGAAGTTGGGGTAGAATATGCTATTAAAGAGGGCTTAAACCCTTACGAAGAGGTTTCCCTCTATACCATTCACGCCCTTCTTCACCTTCTCGGATTCGATGACCAAACTGAAAAAGATCGGATGGTCATGCGAGGTGAAGAAAATTCTGCAATGCATTATCTTAAAGAAAATGGGGTACTTATTCATGAATAAAATGTTTTTTTCTCTCATTGTTTTTCTAAATGTGACCCTCTTTGCGGGAGTGGAGGACTCCTTTTTTCGCGCCTGTCTAAATGGAGAAGCGGAGAAAGTCATCGCCCTTTATGCAAAGCATGGGATCCGCTTAACCTATGCGCGAGATAAAGATGGCAACACCCCCCTCCACCTTGCAGCTTGTTCTCAAAAAGGGGGAACAAAGGGGAAAATCATTGAGTTTTTGATTTCGAAAGGAGTCGATGTCAATGCTTCGAATCAATATGAATCGACCCCTTTGACCATTGCTGTGACAAATGGAAACTATGAAGGGGCGGCCCTTCTTTTAAAGGCGGCGGGGATCCGTCCCAATAAAATGTATCAAAAAAACTTTTCTCCTCTTCATTTAGCCACCATTTCAAAATCTCCTCCCTTGATAAAGTTGATCCTTTCCCATCCTGAAACAAACCCAAATTTCGGAACCTCTGATGGAGCAACTCCTCTGCACTATGCTGCGATGATGGGTCTGATTGAAGAGGCTGAAATCCTCATCAACGATCCTCGGATCGATGTCAACGCCCCGCAGCACGATCCGGTTTACTCAGGTGCCACTCCCCTCCACTTTGCCGCTATGCAAGCGCAGCCTGAAATCGTAGCGGCTCTTTTAAAAAAGCCAGGGATTCAGGTAAACCCTATCATCAATGATGGAACGCAAAAAGGATTCACCCCCCTCCACTTTGTTGTTATGAATCCTGATACCGTCAATGTCATCGAAGTGGTAAAGCTCCTCCTCGATGCTGGAGCAAATCCTAAAGCTAAATGTGAAGCAGGAAAAACACCTTACAACCTCACCTCGGTAAAGGTTGTTCAAGACACCCTTAAAAACCATAAAAGCAAACGAAAATGAATATAGAATCTCTTTTTCTTCCCTTGATTTTCATCATCGGGGCTAGCTCGATTACAATGCTCACAAACTCCCTCCAAACCCTCGGGAGAATTCAAAGTAAGAAGGAATTTGAGAAAAAACCCCATTTCTACTTTACCTATTCATTGATCAAAAGGCTCTTTAGTCACGATCCTTGGGAAAGCCTCTTCTACCTTCTAAGTTTTACAAAACACCTCCTTCGCCTCCTTTACTCGACCACTTTTTTCCTTTATATTCTTGCAACTTTTTTCCATGAAATCCCTCCAACTTTCCCCCATGTGCTGATTGCGATTAGCATTGTTGCAGCCATTGGCCTTACCTTTGATTTTTTCTTTCGCTTTGTAGTTGGATATAACCCTTCTCTTTTCCTCCGTATTGTTAACCCTGCAACCTCTTTTTTCCTCCTCCTTTTCTCTCCCATTACTTTTCTCCTTCTCAAACTTCAAATCGCTCTCTTCCACCCAAAAGAATCAAAGCCCCATGGATTTTCAAGAGCGCGCGTTAAAGATAAAATCTTGGAGCTTGCCCACGAATCAGAGCTCTCCCTTCACCTAGAACCTTTCGATCGCCGAATCATCACAGCCGTTGCATCGATAAGAGATCGGATCGTCCGTGAGATCATGGTTCCCCGCATCGATATGTTCTCTCTCTCTGTGAATCAAACCGTTCACGAAGCAGCTCAAAAATTTATCTCTGAAGGATATAGCCGTATCCCTGTCTATAAAGAAAATGTCGATCACATCATCGGTGTTCTCCTATACAAAGATGTGATCGAATATTACTTCCGCAGCATCGAAAAAAATGACCAATCCCCATTAGATACTCCCCTTGAAAACTTAGTAAAGCCAATCCTTTATTCTCCTGAAACTAAAAAAGTCTCGGCACTTCTCCAAGAATTTCGAAGCAAACAAATCCATTTGGCCATTGTTGTGGATGAGTATGGAGGAACTGAAGGGATCGTCACGATTGAAGATATTCTTGAAGAGCTTGTCGGAGAAATTGCTGATGAGCATGATATCCTTGAAGAGGAAAGACTCTATTCCCCTCATCCAGATGGGGGGTATGTTGTCGATGCCAAGATGACAATCGTCGATATTGAAAAGTCTATGGGGATTACGATCCCCACTAGCCCTGAGTATGATACAATTGGGGGATATGTCTTCCACCGTGCGGGGACAATCCCCTCGAAAGGATGGAAGATCCATAATGACAACTTTGATCTAGAAGTCCTTGCCTCGACCGACCGGGTCATCGAGGAAGTTCTCATTACCCCTTGCTCATAGTTTCCAAATCTGGTATCATGATGATTAAAAAATTAATCGAGAAATCCCTATGCGCCGCTCCATTAGTTATGCTGAACCAAAAGTTGCCTTGGCTGGTGAATCCAAAACCTGGAAGTTTGTTTATACCCCTGCAAGTGACCTTCAAAAAGGGGCACGACTTAAGTTCGATCTCGGATCGAAGGGGAGGGGTTTTGATTGGGAGATTCCCCAAACAAACTTAAAGAGCAAAAAGAATCTCATTTGGATGGAGATTCCCAGTAAAAAGGCTCTTGGGGCTATCGAAGTCCCTGTTCCAGAAACCTCTCTTCCTCAATTTGAATTCACCCTTCCTGGAGATGTCAAAGCGGGTGAAGAGATCGTCATTTACATGGGAACCCCTGAGTCATCAGGTGTAGAAAAAAAAGGAAATCGAGCACAATTTCATACCTTAAGAAGGCGCCCTTTTAGCCTTTATATCGACCCTAAGGGGAAGGGAGAATATAAGGAAAGCGAAGTCTTCCATGTTGATGTCAAAGGAAGCGAACTTCATTCGATCCGGATCATCGTTCCATCGGTTGTGAATAAAAATCAACGCTTTGATGTGATCGTTCGCTTTGAAGATGAATTTGGCAACCTCACTGGAAATGCACCTGAAGGGACTCTCATTGAATTTTCCTATGAGCGCCTCCGAGAAAATATTAGCTGGAAACTTTTTGTCCCTGAAACAGGGTTCATCAATCTTCCAAACCTTTACTTCAACGAGCCTGGCATCTATAAAATCCAACTGAAAAATCTTACGACAGGTAAAACCTTTGCCTCAGCTCCTATCAAATGTTTTGCAGATACCGATAGACAACTTTATTGGGGCACTTTTCATGGAGAGATGATTCTTCACGATGCGGGTAAAAATATTGAATCCTGCCTTCGATATGTCCGTGATGACGCCGCCCACCAATTTTATAGTAGCTCTTCGTTCGAAGGTGAAACAGAAACCCCTACTGACATCTGGAAAGGGATTGGATCTCATATCGCTGAGTTCAATGAAGACGATCGCTTTACCACCTTCTTAGGAATGCAGTGGGCAGGAACTCCCGGTGAAGAAGGACTCAGACAAATCGTCTATTTAAAAGACTCAAAACCTCTTCTCCGGAAAAAAGAGAGTAAGGCTAATCACCTCAAAAAGATTTACAAGAGTCACACCCCCAAAGATTTCATCTCAATCCCCATGTTTACCATGGGATCAGAGACCTTATACGACTTCGAAAACTTTGCTCCTGAATATGAAAAAGTTGTTGAAATCTACAATGCATGGGGCTCTTCTGAGTGCACAAAAGGAGAGGGAAACCCCCGCCCTATTACTAGCAAAGGGAAAAAAGGGATGAAGGAAAAGGGAGAAGGATCTATTCGAAAGGCCCTTAACAACAACCTCCGCTTTGGATTTGTAGCAGGTGGATTTGACGACCGAGGGATTTTTAGTCACCTCTTTGACAGCGACCAAGTCCAGTATACCCCAGGGCTTACAGCAATCTTAGCAACCAACCATACCCGCGATGGCCTGATCCAAGCTCTTAACAAAAAATCTTGCTATGCCACCACAGGTCCTCGGATTATCGCAGGTCTTGAAATTGCCGGCGCTCCAATGGGATCGGAGCTCAATACAAAGGCAAAACCAGGCCTTGAGTATAACCGCCATATCACGGGACATGCTGTTGGTCTTGATAAAATCAAAGAAATTCTCATCATCCGCAATGGGAAACCCTTCCACACTTTTAATCCAAAAGATGACACCTTTGAGTTTTCCTTTGACGACAGTGATCCCCTTGAAAAGGTCACTTTGAAAGGATCTGGAGAAGCTCCTCCATTTGCCTACTACTACATGAGGATTGAACAAATGGATGGCCATTTAGCATGGACCTCTCCTATTTGGATCGATCTAGGAGTTCCTGTGCCCTCTGAAAAGAAGAAAAAGTAGTGTGGTGAATATAGCTGAATTAGTTTAAAATAGTAACAATTGGACAGAAGATTTTCATTGAAAATGAAGCGCGGAGAGCGAAGCTGGCTTCATGTAAGGTAAGCAAGATCGAGCGCAAAATTTTCGGTGAAAAGATCTGGATGAGTTGTTACTATTTTAAACTACTTTAGCTATATAGCTAATTCTGCAACTTATTTTTGATAAATGGTATGATCTACCTTTTAGCAATCCTTGCCTTTCTGTTTGCTGCTTTTCTAATGGGAATAGGACGCCTGCTAAAGTCTAAGCGTCCCCTAGAATGTAAACGGTGTGGAAATCCTGAGAAAAAGGAGTGTAAGCTCTGCCGCAAAAAGGGATCTAATCTTCAACAAGAAAAGCTTGAATAGCGTTTTGTAAGACTCCCATATTTTCCGAAAAGTAGTTTTCTATCTTTTCGCCTCCAGCAACAAAACCCTTAAGCCCATCAATAATATTTTGCGGGAGAAGTTCAATATCCTCTAAAAGAATATCCTTACTCAATCCATAAGGGCGAATCAACCCTTCATGCCCTTGAAAATGTTCTTTTGGAAGGAAGACAGGGTTTTCACCAAGATGATTGTCTATAAACTCTGCCACATTTGTTTCCTCAGAAAGAGGATCTCCCCCTTTTACCTGATTAAAAGCTCTAAGAATCACTTTGAATTCCTCAGGAGAGAGCTTTCCAAACTCTTTCTTCATTAATTCATGGGAATCATTAGGAAAAAGGTCTAGATTTTCAGGAAACCATTTACGCTGAAAGTCAAGAAGATGGTTCTGCTCCCCTGCTTGCCCTCCTCTAGTACTGGTTGAAAAATGACAAAAAATAAGGTCATGGAAAGCGACAAGATAATCTTTTACAGTTTGATACCAATCACTAATCACTTCTCCAAAACTTCTTGAGGGAGGAGGATTGATTCCACCATTATCTCTTCCTATACCTCCAGGTGCTGGAGGTGGAGGTGGATCACCTCCTTCTTGATTGAGTTCTGGATTTGGGTTAACAGGGGGTTCCACTAGATTTGGATTAACAAGGCCCGCCATAAGATCTCTCCTCTATCATTTGGCCAAGATCGTACCAAAAAAAGGAATATATGGCGAGAAAAACAACGCCCCAAAAAAGGGTTATAGCTAAAAATTTTTATTTTAGTTATGATTTTTTGGATGACCTATTCATTGGATTTTAGAAAAAAAATATTATCGATCCGAAGCAAAGAAAAGCTGAGTTTTTCACAAACAGCAAAGCGTTTTGG
>JAGROK010000024.1 GCA_020440285.1 Chlamydiia bacterium
CATTTGGGTGTGTAGCTCAGTTGGTAGAGCATCGATCTCCAAAGTCGACGGTCGGGGGTTCGAATCCCTCCGCACTCGGTTAGAAATTAGAATAATGATCAATGAAAAAAAAGCCAGATATGTCGGTTTCACAGAAAATAGCAGAGCTTAACGCGATAAAAAAGAAAAAAGCGAAAAAGAGTAGCTTCTTTCACGATATGAAAGAGGAGATGAAGCGTGTTTCTTGGACGACTAAAGAAGAGCTGCAAACATGTGGAAAAATTGTTATCGGAGCCATTTTTGTTCTAGGTCTTGCGATTTATATTATCGATTTATTTCTTCGCCTCTCCATGAGTGGAATAGGCAATCTTGTGAGATTAATAGGAGCTTAAATTAAGAATATGGAAGGTCAGTGGTTTGTCATTCAGGTAATGTCAGGACAAGAAAAAAAGGTGAAGAAGAACATCGAAGAGAATCGAGAATCCTCTGGAATGACCGATATTGTGCAGGAAGTGATCGTTCCAACTGAAAATGTTGCTGAAGTAAAGAGGGGCGAACAAAAAATTAGTGAGAAGCGCCTTTGGCCTGGATATGCCCTGGTCAAAATGAGGCTGACCGATGACTCTTGGATGTATATCAAAGAGACAAACGGGGTGATTGACTTTTTAGGAGGGGGTAAGCCTGTCCCTCTTTCTGAAAGTGAAGTAAGTGAAATCCTTCAAGATCTTCAGTCTCGAAAAGGTGAAGTGGCCTACAAGCATAAGCTTCAGGTGGGAGACAATGTTAAGATTACAGATGGAGTTTTCGTGAACTTTATCGGGACGGTGCTTGAAGTGAATCATGAAAAAGGAAGGCTCAGCGCGATGGTGTCGATTTTTGGTCGGGATACACGTGTAGATGACCTCGAATTTTGGCAAGTTGAAGAAGTCGCAGAAGATGCGGGAGTTGAATAAGGAAAAGAAATGGCGAAGAAGTTTGAGAAAAAGATCAAATTGCAAATTCCAGCGGGAAAAGCAAGTCCTGCTCCTCCAATTGGGCCGGCATTAGGTTCCGCAGGCGTTAATATTATGGCGTTTTGTAAGGAGTACAATGCTAAGACGCAGGATAAAGCTGGAGAAATTCTCCCTGTGGAGATTTCTGTTTATTCAGATAAGAGCTTTACTTTCATTACAAAGCAGCCTCCAATCTCTCGGATGATTCTTAAGGAGCTGGGGATTGAAAAGGGGTCTGGAGTTCCCAACCGAGATAAGGTGGGGAAACTTACAAAAGATCAGGTGAAAAAAATAGCAGAAAAGAAGCGTCCAGATCTTAGGGTTCGCTCAGATGAAGCTGCAGGGCGCATCGTTGAGGGAACGGCGAGATCCATGGGAGTCGATATCATTGAAGGGTAAATGGAATGGCGAAAAGAAGTAAGCGATATAAAGAAGTTCTAAAACTTGTTGATAAGGATAAGACCTACCAACTTGGAGAGGCTGTTGAGATTTTGAAGAGCTTTCCTCCAGCAAAATTTGATGAATCGGTGGACGTGGCTCTTTTACTTGGGGTAGATCCCAAAAAATCAGACCAACAGGTTCGCAGTACGGTCTTTCTTCCCCATGGAACGGGAAAAACAATTAGGGTTGTGGTTCTTGCTAAAGGAGATAAAGCTAAGGAAGCCTTGGATGCGGGAGCTGATGAAGCAGGAGATCAAGAACTCGTTGATAGAATCAAAGGGGGCTGGACAGATTTTGATGCAGTCATTGCAACTCCCGATATGATGAGGGAAGTGGGAAAGCTTGGAAAGGTTCTTGGACCTCGAGGTCTTATGCCAACACCAAAAGCTGGAACTGTAACAACTGATGTGAAGAAAGGTGTTGAGGACCTGAAAAAAGGAAAAATCGAGTTCAAGGTTGATAAAAACAGCGTGGTCAATAATTACGTTGGAAAACTATCTTTCTCGAAAGATCACCTTGTTGAAAACATTCAGTCGTTTTTATCGGCGGTTTCAAGGGCAAAACCAGCAACTGCAAAGGGGCAGTTTTTACGCTCTCTCTTTCTCTCCTCAACAATGGGAGCAGGGCTTAAAATTGATATAAATTCAATCGAACTGAGTTAAGGGTAGTATGAGAAAGGAAAAGCAATTTCTCTTAGATGAGATAAAAGAACATTTGAACAGTTCATCTGCATTTATTTTGACGAGTTACTTAGGGATGAATCCCAATCTCACAGCAGATTTTAGGATGTCAGTAGTTGATGCGGGCGCTCTTTTTTCCGTTGTAAAAAAACGGGTTTTTTTAAAGGCAGCTAAAGAGTCTGGACTTACTATTGATAAGAAAATGCTGCAGGGACACATCGGTATCATCTATACCGGAGAAGATGCTATTGCTGCAACAAAGGCAGTTTACAAATTTAAGAAAGAAAACGACAAACTTCTTGACGTGCTTGGAGGTCTTTTTGAAGGCAAAATATGTCTTCCAGATGATTTAAAAGAAATCTCCAAGTTGCCAAGTAAAGATGAGATGAGAGCGCAATTCTTGGGCGTTCTTGAAGCACCAATGTCAGGAGTTGTTTCCGTTATGGAAGCTGCAATGGCAGAAGTCGTTAGCTGTATGGACCAAAAGGTTCAGAAAGAAGATTCACAACAATAAACGCAAAGGGGAATTTAACCGTGGCACAACAAGAAGCAAATATTGAAGAGCTCGTAGATACGTTGAGCAAACTTTCTGTTCTAGACCTTTCGAAGCTGAAGAAGGCCCTCGAAGATAAGTGGGATGTGAAAGCTGCTGCAGGAGGACCTGTTATGATGGCTGCTGCTCCTGCTGCAGGAGATGGTGGAGCTGCTGCTGAAGAAGCGACAGATTTCCAAATCATGCTAGAAGAGGCACCTGCTGACAAGAAAATTGCGGTCATTAAGGTCGTTAGAGAAGTGACAGGTCTTGGCTTAAAAGAAGCTAAGGAGCTTGTAGAAAGTGCACCTAAGGCTGTGAAGGACAGTGCTCCTAAGGCAGAAGCTGAAGAAATTAAGAAGAAGCTTACTGACGCAGGTGCAAAGGTTGCACTTAAAGGTGTTTAAGAGCTTTTTAAGTTAGTTAGACTATTTGCAGAAACCTCTGCTGAGGTTTCTGCTTTTGTACATATTAAAAAACTCAACAATGAGTGAACGTATCAACCATTTCACGGAGGCATTTCCATGCTAAAAAGACCCCCAGAACGGGTGAGTTTTAGAGGCCGAGAAGAAATTATCGATCTTCCAAACTTAATTGAAATTCAGGTTAAATCCTTCCGTCAGTTTTTCCAAGAAGATAAACTGCCCCATGAACGGGAAAACATGGGACTTGAGGAAGTCTTTAGAGAGATTTTTCCCATTAAATCATATGATGAAAAAACAGTTCTTGAATATCTTTCTTACAACCTAGGAGTTCCAAAATACTCCCCAGAAGAGTGTATTAGACGTGGGATCACCTATAACGTTACGTTAAAGGTTAAATTTCGTCTTACAGATGAAACGGGGATTAAGGAAGAAGAAGTCTACATGGGAACTATTCCTGTAATGACGGAGCAAGGGACCTTCATTATTAATGGAGCAGAGAGGGTGATTGTCTCTCAACTTCATCGCTCCCCAGGGGTTTCATTTGAGCAAGAAAAGCATTCAAAAGGAAATATTCTCTATTCTTTCCGCATTATCCCTTATCGTGGAAGTTGGCTCGAGGCCTCTTTTGACATCAACGACCTAATTTATGTCTACGTTGATCGAAAGAAAAGGCGAAGAAAGGTTCTTGCAACTTCTTTCATCCGAACTCTTGGTTATTCTTCAGATGCGGACATCATCGAGGAGTTTTTCAATACTTACCGCGTTAAAATTAAATCAGATAAAGACTTCCCGAAACTTGTAGGTAAGATTCTTGCTGAAGATATCCTTGATGAGAATACAGGAGTTGTCTTTGGAAAGGCATCGGAGAAACTGACAACAGCAATGCTGAAGCGGATGTTTGATGCGGGGATTAATGCAGTCCGTATTGCAGAGGATGCTGATGAAACAAGTCCCATTATTAAAATGCTTGCTAAAGATCCGACTGATTCTTATGAGTCTGCATTGAAGGATTTTTATCGGAAGATACGTCCTGGTGAGCCTGCAACCTTATCTAATGCTCGCTCCACTATTATGCGCCTTTTCTTTGACCCAAAGAGGTACAACTTAGGACGTGTTGGACGGTATAAACTCAACCGAAAGATTGGACGTGAGACAACAGATGAAGATCTAGAAGTTGTCACCCTTAGAAAAGAAGATCTCGTTGACGCTCTTAAGTATTTAATTAAGCTTAAAGAGGGGAGTGAAGAGGTCTATATTGATGATATTGATCACCTAGGAAATCGCCGCGTTCGCTCTGTGGGCGAACTTGTTCAAAACCAGTGCCGAATTGGGCTGGCTAGAATGGAGAAAATTATCAAAGAGAGAATGAATCTCTTTGACTTTTCTTCAGACACCCTAACACCTGGAAAACTCGTTTCTGCTAAGGGACTTGCAGGTGTTTTGAAAGACTTTTTTGGTCGCTCACAACTCTCGCAGTTCATGGATCAGACAAATCCAATCGCAGAATTGACTCATAAGAGACGTCTCTCGTCTTTAGGACCAGGTGGTTTGAATAGAGAGCGTGCTGGATTTGAGGTAAGGGACGTTCACTCGAGCCACTATGGGCGCATTTGTCCGATTGAGACTCCTGAGGGACCTAACATCGGTTTGATTACTTCACTCTCTTCGTTTGCGAAGATCAATGAGTTTGGCTTTATTGAGACCCCCTACCGAATCGTTCGAGATGGTATTGTGACGGAAGAAATTGAGTATATGACAGCGGATCAAGAGGAAAAGTGCGTGATTGCGCAAGCGTCTGCGGTTCTTGATGAGCACAATATGTTTGAAGAACCAATTGTTTGGGCCCGCTTTCGTGGAGAAGCTCTGAAGATTGAGTCTGAAAAAGTGACTCATATGGATGTTTCGTCGAAGCAACTGGTTTCTGTTGTCACGGGGCTTATCCCCTTCCTTGAGCATGATGATGCGAACCGAGCGCTCATGGGATCAAACATGCAAAGGCAGGCTGTTCCCCTTCTTAAGACCGATGCTCCTTTAGTAGGTACAGGTCTTGAAAAGCGGACGGCTCGCGATTCTGGAGCTGTTCTGATCGCTGAGGAAGATGGGGTTGTTGAGTATGTGGATGGCTTTAAAATTGTCATTGCATCGAAGGCAAACCGAATGAATAAAAAGACTTATCTACTCAAGAAGTTTATGCGTTCGAATGCGGGAACTTCGATCAATCAAACCCCTCTGTGTAATGTGGGAGATAATGTCACTGCGGGAGATATTCTAGCTGATGGCCCTGCAACCGACAAAGGGGAGATTGCCTTAGGTAAGAATGTTCTTGTCGCCTTCATGCCATGGTGTGGTTATAACTACGAGGATGCGATCATTATGTCGGAGAAGCTCATCAAAGATGATGCTTATACCTCCGTTTACCTCGAAGAATTTGAGCTGACTGCTCGAGATACCAAGTTAGGTAAGGAAGAGATCACTCGTGATATTCCAAATGTTTCAGAAGAGGCTTTAGCTGATCTTGGAGAAGATGGAATTATCCGTATTGGAGCAGAAGTTAAGCCAGGGGATATCCTTGTTGGTAAGATCACTCCAAAATCTGAGACAGAACTTTCTCCTGAAGAACGCCTTTTAAGAGCAATCTTTGGAGAAAAAGCTGCAGATGTAAAGGATGCGTCTTTGACAGCTCCTCCTGGAACGGAAGGGGTGGTCATGGATGTCAAAGTCTTTAGTCGTCGCGATCGCCTTTCAAAAACCGATGATGAACTTGTTGAAGAAGCAACACGGATTAAAGATGTTCATCGAGAGTTTAAGGAAAAAGAGACCGATCTTCTCATGCAATTCCATGAGAAGTTAGGGGCTCTCCTTCTGGGAGAAGAAGCGCCTGAACCGATCATGCATCGCATTACTGGGGATGTTCTTATTAAAAAAGGGGAAAAGATCTCTCAGGAAATGCTTGAGATGCTTGAGTCTGAAAATCCTGATCACTTGATCCTCCCTCAAAATGATACCTATGAAGTGCTTCGCAAAATCCTTCGTGAATACGAAACAGCGGTTGAGCACCTTCACATGGAGCATAAATCAGAAGTTGAGTATATGCGCAAAGGGGATATCGAGCTTGATCCTGGCATTATTCGTCAAGTGAAGGTCTATGTTGCAACGAAACGTAAGTTGCAAGTTGGAGATAAGATGGCGGGGCGTCATGGTAACAAAGGGGTTGTATCCAATATTGTTCCTGAAGCTGATATGCCCTATCTTCCCGATGGGCAGACGATTGAAATCATCTTAAACCCACTTGGGGTTCCTTCTCGTATGAACATGGGACAGCTCCTTGAGACTCACTTAGGATTGGTTGCCCGGAAAGCAGGGATTTATGTAAAGAGCCCTGTCTTTGAAGGATTTCCAGAAGACCGTATTTGGGAAATGATGAAAGAACATGGTTATTCTGAAACGGGAAAAAGCTATCTCTATGATGGACGTACAGGAGAGCGTTTTGATAACCCAGTTGTTGTGGGTTATATCTACATGCTTAAGCTCTCTCACCTGGTTGCGGATAAGATTCACGCACGTGCGATTGGACCTTACTCTCTTGTCACTCAACAACCGTTGGGTGGTAAGGCTCAGATGGGGGGTCAACGTTTTGGTGAGATGGAGGTATGGGCCCTCATGGCTTATGGAGCAGCACACCTTCTGCAAGAAATGCTCACAGTGAAGTCAGATGATGTGTCTGGACGGACCCGTATTTATGAGTCAATTGTGAAGGGGGATAATACCCTTAAAGCAGGAACTCCTGAGTCCTTTAACGTTCTCAGAAAAGAGATGCAAGGTTTATGTCTTGATGTTCGCGCCGAATGCGCAGAAGAAGAATTATAATTTAACGGAGCTCTTTGGAGAAATTTCATGCAAGAAGATGAATTTCATGGTTCTCAATTTGATAAACTAACGATCAAAATCGCCTCAGACGATGTTGTCCGTAACGAATGGTCGCGTGGTGAGATCAAAAAACCTGAGACAATCAATTACCGAACATTTAAGCCTGAGAAAGGGGGGCTCTTCTGTGAAAAGATTTTCGGACCCACCAGAGATTGGGAATGTGCTTGTGGAAAGTATAAAAAAATCAAACACAAGGGGATCATTTGTGACCGTTGTGGTGTTGAGGTAACTCTTTCTAAGGTGCGTCGTGAACGGATGGCACATATTGAACTAGCTGTTCCTGTGGTCCACATCTGGTTTTTTAAGACGCAGCCTTCGCGGATTGGAAATATCCTTGGGATGTCTGTTGCTGATTTGGAAAGGGTCATTTACTACGAAGAATATGTTGTGACCGATCCGGGCTCTACAACTCTTGAAAGAAAGCAACTTCTCAATGATCATGAATTCCGAGAAGCACAGGAAAAATGGGGGCCTGATTCCTTTAAGGCAAATATGGGGGGAGATGCAATTCGTGAGCTTCTTGAAAAAGAAGATCTCATCACTGTTATTGCAGAACTTAAGGAAAAGCTTCGAAAAACGCGCTCAATGCAAGCCCGAATGAAGCTTGCAAAACGTCTCAAGATTATTGAGAATTTTGCTTCTTCTCCTAATAATCCTGATTGGATGGTGATCTCTTGTATTCCCGTGATTCCTCCAGACTTGCGTCCGCTAGTTCCCCTTGATGGAGGGAGGTTTGCAACTTCCGATCTTAACGACTTGTATCGACGTGTGATCAACAGAAATAACCGTTTAAAGTCGATTTTAAAGTTAAAAACCCCCGATGTGATCATTCGAAACGAAAAACGGATGCTTCAAGAAGCAGTCGATGCTCTTTTCGATAATGGACGTCATGGCCACCCAGTTATGGGAGCTGGAAACAGACCCCTTAAAGCATTGTCAGAAATGCTTAAAGGAAAACAGGGACGTTTCCGTCAGAACCTTCTTGGTAAGCGGGTTGACTACTCCGGGCGATCGGTTATCATCGTGGGTCCTGAGTTAAAGTTTAACCAATGTGGTCTTCCGAAAAAGATGGCCTTGGAGCTCTTCGAACCGTTTATCGTAAAACGATTGAAAAGTCGTGGCCTTGTTTATACGATTCGTTCTGCAAAAAAGATGATTCAGAGGGGAGATCCTGAAGTATGGGATGTTCTTGAAGAGATTATTAAAGGGCACCCAGTTCTTCTAAACCGTGCGCTGACTCTCCACCGATTAGGAATCCAGGCTTTTGAGCCAGTCTTAATTGAGGGAAAAGCGATTCGGATTCACCCGCTTGTTTGTACGGCCTTTAACGCTGACTTCGACGGAGACCAGATGGCTGTTCACATTCCGTTATCGGTAGAATCGCAGCTCGAAGCAAAGATTTTGATGATGGCACCTGATAATATCTTCTTGCCTTCTTCTGGAAAGCCAGCAGCTGTTCCTTCTCAAGATATGATTCTTGGCCTTTACTATTTGATGCATGACCCGATTTACTTCCCTGAAAAGCATGGGAAAAAGACAAAGGTCTTTGCTTCTGCGGAAGAGGTTCTTCACGCTCTATATGGTTCGGGAAGCTATAACTGGTATGCTGAGGATAGAGAAAAAGAGGGACGGTATGATGATTATGGGCTTGGTCTTCACATTCATGAGAAGATTAAAGTTCGTTTAGACTCAGGGCTGATCGAAACCACTCCTGGGCGCGTTGTTTTTAACACCATTGTTCCTAAAGAACTTGGCTTCCAAAACTACGCACTCCGAAAGAAGAAAATGAGTGAGCTTGTTCTCAATACCTACAAGAATGTAGGGCTTGAAGCGAGTGTTCGATTCTTAGATAGTTTGAAAAACATCGGTTTTTCTCATGCAACTAAAGCTTCTCTTTCGATGGGCGTAAAAGATATTGCAATTCCTGAGGACAAGCAAAGGATCATTCAAGAGACTCAGCAAAAGGTAGCTGTTGTCATCCAGCAGTATGAAGATGGGGTGATTACAGAAGGGGAAAGACACTCGAAGATCATTAGCATTTGGACAGACATTTCTGAGGTCCTTGCAGATGAGCTCTTCAAGATGATTTCTAAAGCTGATGGAACAATGCTTAACCCCCTTTATCTGATGATGGACTCCGGCGCTAGGGGTAATAAATCTCAGGTAAAGCAGCTCGGAGCGCTTCGTGGGCTGATGGCGAAGCCTTCAGGAGAGATTATTGAGTCACCGATTACAGCGAACTTCCGTGAAGGGTTATCGGTTCTTGAATTCTTTATCTCCTCTCACGGTGCCCGTAAAGGTCTTGCCGATACGGCCCTTAAAACAGCCGACTCGGGATATTTGACTCGTCGACTCGTTGACGTGGCTCAGGATGTCTTGGCTACTGAAGAGGATTGCGGAACCCTCAACGGAATTGAAGTCGCAGCGATTAAACAGGGACAGGAGGAACTTCTGCCGATCAAAGATCGTCTCTATGGACGGACGGTATGCGATGATGTTTATATTCCTGGGGATCAAACAAAACTTCTTGCAAAGGGAGGAGATACTCTTACCGCTAAGCAGGCAGAAGCGATTGATGATGCTGGGATAGAATCTGTTCGGATTCGGTCAACGTTGACTTGTGAAGCTAAGCGAGGAGTCTGCTCAAAATGTTACGGAATCAACCTTGCTAACGGGCGAAAGGTGGCTCTAGGAGAGGCCGTAGGTGTGATTGCAGCTCAATCGATCGGGGAACCGGGAACGCAGCTCACGATGAGAACGTTCCACTTAGGGGGGATTGCATCTGCTCATGCAACACCTGATTTGATCGCAGAGCATGATGGAATTTTAGTTTATACTGGTCTTCGCACTGTAAAGAATAAAGAGGGGATGCATCTCGCCCTTAATAAAAATGGTTTCTTGCACATTGTTCGTGATGAAGGAAGACCCATGGAGGAGTATAAAAAGCTTCTTAGTACGAAGTCGATTGAACCTCTTCAAACCTTCACCATTGAACTGGGAACGCAGATTGCTCTCGAGGATGGAACAAAGGTCAAAGAAAGAGATCGCGTGGGTAACTGGGAGCAACATAACATTCCAATTATTTGTGAGAAACCCGGTTTTGTGAAATATGAAGATCTCGTTGAAGGGATTTCAACAATCCGTGATGTGAATAAACAAACGGGGCAAACTGAGCTCGTTGTACGTCAACATCGAGGAGAGCTTCATCCACAGATTGTTATCTATGCCGATAAGGATTTTGAAGAGCTTGTTGGAACCTATGCGATTCCTTCAGGGGCAATTATCTCCGTAAGTGAGGGGGATAAGGTGTCTGCGGGAGATCTTCTTGCACGTCTACCTCGAGGAGCGATTAAGACCAAGGATATCACTGGAGGTCTTCCCCGTGTTGCTGAGTTAGTTGAAGCGCGCCGTCCTCGCGACGCTGCTGAGATTGCAAAGATAGATGGTGTTGTTGACTTCAAAGGCGTTCAAAAAAGTAAACGGATCGTCGTTGTAAAAGATGAAGACACTGGAATGGAAGAAGAACACCTTATTCCACTTACCAAGCACTTGATCGTTCAACGTGGCGATACCGTCGTTAAAGGGCAGCAGCTCACTGATGGTCTTGTTGTGCCTCAGGAGATCTTAGATATTTGCGGTGTCCGTGAATTGCAAAAGTATCTCGTGAATCAAGTGCAAGAGGTATACCGCCTTCAAGGGGTTGATATTAATGATAAGCATATCGAGATTATCGTCCGTCAAATGCTCCAAAAGGTGCGTGTTACCGATCCTGGTGATACCACATTCCTTTATGGAGAAAACGTTGATAAGAAGGTTTTCCACGATCAAAACTCGAAGGTGATAGAAGAGGGAGGAAAGCCTGCTCAAGCAGCCCCTGTTCTCCTCGGAATCACAAAGGCATCCCTTGGGACAGAATCATTTGTCTCTGCGGCATCGTTCCAAGAAACAACGCGCGTTCTTACCGATGCAGCGTGCGAGGGAAAGACCGACTACCTTCTCGACTTTAAAGCCAACCTCATCATGGGGCACATGATCCCTGGAGGAACGGGCTTCTACGACTACGAGAAGCGGGTGAAGAAGCTTGTTGATTCTGAAGAAGAGGATATCCTCGACTTCGCCTTTTCAAACTATTAATAAAAAGGACGCCGATCGGCGTCCTTTTTAATATTGCCCCTTTACAAGGAGATAAGCAATGTCATTCGATGTTCAGTTTCACGATGCATTAAAAAGGGTTAATTGGGTTGTGGAAGAGCCCACTAAGTGGTGTGATGTGCAGGCCAAAGAGCACCCTCAGCTCTATAAAGGGGTTTTAGTTGTAAACCACCTGTTTCGAGCCGTTTCTCTCTGGGCCTTTTTGAAGTATGGGAAACAATCTATGACGATGAAGCTAACAACCTGTTTTCTAGGATCGCTGGGGTATCGTCTCACTGTTGAAAGCAACTGCTCTTATAAATTTGCTCTTCCCGCTTTTGGGGGAGCTGTTGCGCTCCTACTTGCTCAAAGGTCTTACTTTGGACTCATTCCTCTCACAGCTTACTTTACCTACATTACATTGACAACAAGCTACGATGTTGACCACCCTTGCTGTCGCAGAGGAGGGTAGTGCAGGTCAAAGCATTGACTGGATGAGCTTTTCGAGCTTTACCGTATCCTTTGCAAAATTGCGGATCCCTTCGGCAAGCTTTTCGGTGGCCATTGCCTCGTCGTTAAGGAGCCAGCGGAAGGTCTTTTCATCAACGGAGATTTTTTCAATGTCCGCCTTAGCTGCCCTATCAGCGCAGAGTTTTTTAGGAACAGCTCCCTCTGATTCTGTAAGCTCTTTGAGAAGCTTGGGGGCGATTGTAAGAAGGTCTGAGCCGGCAAGTTCAAGAACTTCATCGACATTGCGGAATGAGGCTCCCATGATTTGGGTTTTATAGCCAAATTTTTTGTAGTAGTTGAAAATTTTGGTGACGGAGACAACGCCAGGGTCTTCATCGGGAGGGTAGGACTCTTTTCCTTCAGCTTTTTTGTACCAGTCGAGGATGCGACCTACGAAAGGGGAAATGAGAGTAGCTCCTACTTCTGCGCAAGCGATTGCTTGAGCAAGGCTAAACATTAGGGTCATATTGCAATGGATCCCCTCTTGTTCAAGCTGTTTAGCGGCAAGGACCCCTTCCCAAGTAGAGGCTAGCTTAATTAAGATCCGCTCTTTTTTAATCCCTGCTTCTTCATAAAGGGCGATGTACTCATGCGCTTTCTTAATGCTTCCTTCGACATCAAAGGAGAGGCGGGCATCGACTTCGGTAGAAACGCGGCCAGGGATGTGTTTGAGGATTTCAGTGCCAAAATTGACAAAGACTTTGGTGATAATGAGTTCAAGAGGGGAGTTTCCTCCCTGTTTTTTTCCATATTGGACCGCATCTTCAATCAGGGGTTTGTACTCTTCAATTTCGGAAGCTTTGAGAATAAGGGAAGGGTTTGTTGTTGCATCTGTCGGGTGGTATTTTTTTATCTCATCGATTTCTCCGGTATCAGCAACAATGATGGTGTGCTCTTTTAGCCCGTCGAATTTATTCATGCTTCCTCACATTGATTTAAAAAATTTGCAAAGGCCTCTCTATGAAATTCGCCTGTTTTTAGCACTTTCAAAGTTGACTCCACACTAAAGTAAGACCTTTTTCGTCAGTTTAAACTGATAGAAAAGAAAAATTCAACCTTTCAAAAGCAATCTCGCAGGGCGACCTATTTTTCCCTTTATCATCCACATAAATAGGCAATCTTTTTTACATCGAAACTTAGACAGCTCCCAGCGGAGCTGCCCATCATTTCGATGTAAAAAATCTCACTTATTTATGCAGCCCTAAAGGGAAAAATAGGTCGCACTCTGGGATATCATCTAATTTTCCTGACATTAGAGAGGTATTATCTTAAAGCATTTATAATCAATTATTTATAAAATTATAGTAGATGAAAACATTTTTTATTTGAGCCTATCCCGATAATCTATCCACCCAGTATTTGATAAGGCTAA
>JAGROK010000025.1 GCA_020440285.1 Chlamydiia bacterium
CGAAGCTGGCTTCGTGTAAGCCAGCAAGATCGAGCGTAAAATTTTCGGTGAAAAGATCTGGATGAATTGTTACTATTTTAAACCACTTTAGCTATATACCTAAATTGGGTCGTTTTAGCGGATCTTTCTATTGTCTTTTGACTTCTTAAAATCTCCCCTTGTCTCATGGACAATGTTTTCGATTGTAAGAAGCCAAAATCCAACAAAAATATCTCGTTAAAATGACCCAATTTTAAACCAATTCAGCTATAATGTAGAAAAGGGCAGAGGGGGAAAAGATGGGGTTTGAACTTATTCCCATACAGTTTAATAAGATCATGCAATCACAAAACTACACTGTCTTCATCTTAGGGACCGATGAGAAACAGTTTGCGATCTATACCTCTCCCCATGTTGGGCAAAATCTTCAAATGCATCTGGCTGAACAGATTAAGCCTCGCCCCTACACTTATGATCTCATCAACTCCCTCTTTAACGGCTTAGATATCAGTATCCTTCAAGTGGTAATCACCGATGTCCAAGATACCCTCTACTTTGC
This sequence comes from Chlamydiia bacterium, assembly GCA_020440285.1. Lineage (GTDB taxonomy): Bacteria > Chlamydiota > Chlamydiia > Chlamydiales > Simkaniaceae > Neptunichlamydia. Next base: position 539 of record JAGROK010000025.1, read on the forward strand.
CCGCCTATTTGTGGAGCAAGAGCTTGATGGAAAGCTCCGGATCCTTGAGATCGATGCCCGCCCCAGCGACTGCCTCACCTTAGCCCTTGAAAATGATATTCCCATCTTCTGCACCCGGGAGGTCTTCGAAAAAACCATCCCTATTGATGAGTAGCTAATAACTGATATTAAAAGAGTTGCGAGCAAGCTCAATGAGGGCATTGAGAGCTTCATCTGCATCAGGTCCTTCAGCCTCGATCTCGATTTTAGCCCCACGAGTTGCAGCGAGCATTAAAATCCCAAGAAGGGACTTGGCGTTGACATTTAGCCCCTGGTAGACAAGGAAAATCTGTGACTTAAACCGTTGAGCACATTTAACAAGCTCCGTTGCAGGACGTGTATGGAGCCCTTTATCATTTCGGATGATGAGAAACTTCTTCACTTTTGTCGAAACATTCATACTACTACTCTTTGGAAGACAGTGGGCACATGGAACCGCAGCTTTTTAGCAAGCATTAGACTCCTTTTCAAATTCTTTAACAAGGAAAGAAAACCGATCGATTAACGTGTGAATCGGTTTGGGCTCTCTCATATTGACTCCAGCTCCTTCGAGAAGGTCAATGGGATAACGAGAAGATCCTGACGAAAGAAACTTCAGATATTCCTTTTGCGCTTTTTCCCCCTCACTTAACAGTCTTTCAACAAGGGCATAAGAAGCACTGATCCCCGTCGCATATTGGTAGACATAAAAATTCGAGTAAAAATGAGGAATGCGGAGAAACTCAACATCAATCTCAGGATCAGGGGTAAGATCTTTTCCATAGTAATCCTGACAAAGTTTTCGGTAGATCTCTTTCAAAGAGCTTGCAGTCAGAGGAACCCCTTTTTCAGCAAGGGTATGAATTTTTAGCTCAAACTCTGCAAACTGCGTCTGTCTGAAGAGGGTAGCACGGATATCATCGATCTTTTGATTAAGAAGGTAACACCTCTCCAAGTGAGAGGAGGCCTTCTCCATGAGATATCGAAATAGAAGCTCTTCATTAAAGGTTGAGGCGACTTCAGCAACAAAGATGGAATAATTCGCATATTGAAACGGCTGCCCATTGTTACTGTAATGGGAATGGACACTATGCCCCGCTTCGTGGGCAAGGGTAAACACATCACGAAGGGTTCCCTTAAAATTCATCAAGATGTAGGGAATGCTGTCATAGCACCCACTTGAATAAGCTCCTGAGCGCTTCCGAGCATTTTCGTACCGATCAACCCATCTTTCAGGGCCAAGTCCCCTTTCAAGAACTTGATGATACTCATCCCCAAGAGGGCGCACTGCTTCTAGAACAAGCTCAGCCCCTTCCGCATAGGTATATTCCTTTTCAAACTCAGGGACAAGAGAGACATAAAGATCGTAAAAATGGAGGGTATCGTATCCCAGTAGCTTTTTCCTTAAAGAGACATATTGGTGAAGGGTAGAAAGGTTTTCGCGCACTGTTGAGATGAGGTTATGGTACACTTCAATATCGATCTGATGAGGAGTAAGTGCTGCGTGAAGGGCTGAAGGATATCCACGCGCCTTTGCTTCAAAAACATGATTTTGAACCTGTCCATTAATGAGTTCAGAAATCGTATTTTCAAACTCGTTAAATTTCTTGTGAAGGTTAAGGACACTTGTTTTCCGAAGTTCTCGATCTTTAGACTGGAGAAAAAATCCATAAGAGCCATGGGTCAGCTCATGTTCTTTTCCCTTCCCATCCTTTGCCGGCTCAAAAGCCAGTTCTGCATTATTCAAAACAGAAAAGGCTTTGGATGGAGTCTCAAGGGCTTTTCTTGCAAGGGAAAGGAGATGCTCCTTATCAGAAGACAGGGTATAAGGTTTAAGAGCTGAGAGCTTTTCAAGTTGAATACGGTGCTCTTTTAACTGAGCATTATTGAGATATTCTTTAAACGTTTCGTCGGGAAGTTGCAAAATTTCAGGCTGAACCCACGATGTTTCATTCTGGAAATCGAAATAAAGAAGAGAGATCCGATCGTAAACATTTTTATAAAGCTCGTTTGCCACATCTTCATCGTGACGAAGGTGGGCGTAGGTATATAGCTTATAAAGACGCCTTTCGATTGCGTTTGCTTCAGAAAGAAGAGAGGAAAGTTCTTGAGGACTTTTCCCAAGCTTTCCCTGAAAAGAGGCGATCTGAGGCCAATATCCAGACTCAGATTTACCCCTTGTTAGGGCGCAAAAATCTTCTTCCCAAGCCTCTAAATTTGGATAGAGGGAGGTCACATCCCAAGTATCTTCCTTTTGAACTTCACTCCTCTCTTTCGCCATATGCGCACTCCTATCGTCTAAGCATTGGAAGCTAGGTTAAAAAATCAAAGATTCTTTCGCAAATAGATTTTTTCTAACCTGAGTTTTGGGTTTATAGCTGAATTAGTTTAAAATAGTAATAATTGGACAGAAGATTTTCATTGAAAATGAAGCGCGGAGAGCGAAGCTGGCTTCATGTAAGCCAGCAAGATCGAGCGTAAAATTTTCGGTGAAAAGATCTGGATGAATTGTTACTATTTTAAACTAATTCAGCTATAGGTCGGATTCCGGGGTTTAACCGAAGATGGAGAGCGCTTTCATTGCAAAGGCCGATAAGAAGTAGGTCATCATAAAGGAGGTTAGTCCAAACTGATTTGAGGGAGATTCAGTGGGGAGGATCGGCTCATTTGAGAAAGAGAGCATGGCAGCAGTCAAGTGGAGGATAAATGCAATCCCAGCTAAATAGACCAAAGTATTTTTTCTCTCGGTGGGATCAGGGTTTTGAGAGGGGGGTGTAGCAAGCACTATACTAAGAGCCCCTTTTAAGGACTCTTCAAGGCTATCTTCAATGAGAGGAAATTCAGTACTTCTTGGAAGATTTGGAAGGGAGTAATAGAGCATCGAAGCTAGTAAAGCATTATAAAACAGTCCAGCGGTCTTGCTAGCAATATCTTTTGCATTTGTTGACACAGATTCTGGGATGTAGCTAGCGACAAATTCTTTTCCTTCTTTAAGATAGGTCATTCCAATATATTTGCCTGCCAAGCTAGTCATTTGCCCTCCAACTGCTGTTAGATAGTCTTTCCCTTGCGCGATGAGCTGATCTTTTAGTTTACTGGGGTTAAGTGTGGGAATGTATGAAGAGAAGAAGGGAGAATTTTGAATGATTGAAGCGCAGTAAGCAGCTTTGCCTAATAATTGTGTTGCCCATGTGTAGGTAGAGTAAGCCTGAACCGCTTGATCATATCTTTCAACCCACTCTGGAGCGTAGGTCTGAACCCCTTTTCGAACAAGAGGGGCTGCTTTTTCATTGATCCATTTTGTTGCTGGGTCTTTGATAGAAGGCATTTGAGAGAGAATGGCCCCCATATTCGCATAAAAAGGGGAAGAAGTTGTCATAAGAAGAGCCCCAACGATCAAATTATATAAAAGGGTATTATGAACAATGCTTGAGATGGAGCTTTTTCCATCAACTTCTGATTGATCGGCATATCCCCATTTCTTTGCTTGATCAGAGACTAAATTCTCCAAAGGATTATAGTACATGAGCCAGCTCAGCATGTAACTTTCATTCGATAAAAGGGATAAAAGGATCATGGGACTTGCAAAGAGAAGTTCCTTAAGCGTTTTCATGACCTCTTTTGATTGGTTGGGGCTAAGTCCTAAATTTTCTTGAAGGAGATGATTGATTTGAGATTTTTGGTTTTCTAGAAAGTGCCTTACCTCTTGCCCATATTTTGAAAGCTCTTTATTTATGCTATTCATAATGGATCGGTTTTGACCAAATTTCTTGGAAAATTTTTGAATCAGAGAAGATAAAAGAACAATTCCTGCCATCGGAAATATATCCCTTCTTCCTGAAAGAATCATCGCTCCTGTCATTGTAGCCCTGACAAATAATTCTTCGTTGCTACTATTTGAATTTGCAAGTGCTAGAAAAAGAAGTTCATTGGGCAAGATGTTTTTATAAAGCTCCCACCGCGGGGAGTATGAACTCATCAAAAGTTCGTAGTGGGACATAAGCTGTTCACTTTTCCCTTGAGCGATTTGGTAATGCTCTTGAACACCTGTTTCGACTTGCTTTTTCTTCTCAGATGCCTCTGCAACGAGTTCACTTCCAATCTCAAGTTGGCGGCTGGCGGTTTCAGCGACTCCTGAAGAGAAGAGAGAACCAAGGTTTCTTGCACTTTTTTGGAAGAAGGAGACAGATGCTTCTCCAACTTTCTTTGCTCCTTGGTAAGTCTCTTGAACAGAATTTGTAATAAATGTCTGGGCAAGTTGGACTACAGACTCCGCTTCTTTTCCAGGGTTTTTGGTGAAGGCATTTAAGGTATTGATCCCTCCCTTTTGACGCAGTTTGGAAAGTTCTCTTTTATACACTTCATTTTTTAGCTGTTCTTCGAAAAACTGAGGAGCTGCTTCTAAAATATAATTTTTAAAATCTTTAAAAAATGAAGAAGAGGTAACTTCTTCTATAATCTGAGGCGTTGAAAAAAGGGCAGAAAGAGCAATGCTCAGCTCTTTGCTACCTAAAACAAATGTACTTGATTGTAAAAGAGCCATCATAAAGATCCCGTAGACTAATTGATCAATAGGGCTTAAGTGTATCCCTTCAGGTTCCAAAAAGGCTTCCTGCGACATGATTTGCTCAGTGGAGTTAGTGTTATAGTGAAAGGCTCCATCGATTTGCTCATTGATCCTTGTCGTAAAAAATGGGGTCATTGCTTTGCTTGCATAACTTCCTGCAAACAATTGAAAAAAGGCGTGGGCGAAAAAAGAGGTAGCAAACTCGAGATGGGAAAGGGCTTTACTTTCCTTAATCGTTGTGTAGGTTTCTTTGTAGACCTGGGTATAATCTCCGTGGGGAGGAAGGGATGAGATGAGTTGTTGAAGTTCGCCCACTAACCCTCTTGCCATTAGTTTAAGATCGTCATTTTCAGAGGGAGTTTGATTAACCACCTCTAAAAGGACTGCGCACTCCTCTAGACTGGGGAGCTTTCCCTTTTCGAGGTAAATCGAGGGATCTATTCCTAAAAGGCGGCAAAGGGCGCTGACCTTTTCAACTGCGTGGACAATCTCCCTGCACGTCGTATTTACGTCTACTTGAGCGGGTTGTGTCTGAGTTGTATTAATTCCTGTTGTATTAGTTAATATGTCCATGTTATCCCCCTAATTTAATAAAATATTATAACATAATTAAATATTTAATTAAACAAAATTGAGAGAGATAGCAGCTGAAGAGAAAACTTCTTCTGTAAGTCTTTCATAATGAGAGACTTTGTCAGAATCTCCGAGACAGGTGTAATAGAGGGTAAGGTGGCGGAAGAGCTCCACCTTTTCAAAGAGAAAGGCTTGCCTTATCCAGGGGCCTTTTTCAGAGAGATGTCCCTTGAGGTAGTGCCCCAGAAGGGTAGGGGTGCGGGGGAAGGGGGTTTTAATCAGAGAGTCGTAGTGGTTAAGAGCCTCTTTTTCCCCTTTGGTGAGGGCTAGGTAACACCCCTTTAGCATGAAATACATTGAGGAGGGGTCATCGGTTGGCTTCCCTTCAAGAAGGGTGTTAGCTTCCTTCTTTTTCCCATTGAGTAGAAGGGCCCAAGTGTGTTCGATCTCAAATTGAGGCTCTTTTTGAAAGTAGGGAAGGAGCGCCACACTTTCTTTTGGGGTTAGAGCGGAGCGAAAAAGGGAGGAGAGAACTTTGTCCGATTCTTTTGAGCAAAGAGCATCGAGTTTTTGAGAAAGAGAGAGGGTCTCATCAATTGCGATCTTAAAGGGGTCTTTTAAAGAGGGGAGCGTTTCTTCTTTGTATTTAATATTGAGGACAAAATCGATAAGTTTTGGGTAGCGAAGCTCAAAGAGGGCTAAAAGACCGTTTTGCAGAAGGAATTGGCGGTGTTTATATTCTTTAGGGATTGCCTGAACCAGCTCGTAGAGAATGTTTGGACGAGCAAGCCAAAAAGAGAGTTGAATAGAAAGTTGGAGAGACTCTTCCCCATCTTCTGATAAATTTGAAGGATAGGTCATGAAAGGGAGATCTTCCCAACTCACTTTAAGATTTTTTGTCAGAGTTTCCGTTTCCTTCATTTTGAACAGTTGTGGGATATGGCGGAGGGTCAAAAGGGTGTAGGCGTAAGCACCGATTCGATCTTTTTGTGCAGTTTCGTGCAGTCGAAACAAAATATGTTCATCAAGAACGTAGCGTAAGGGGTGTTTCGGGAACTTGCGAACAGCGAGTTCTAAACATTTGATCTCTTCTTCTAAGTTGTTTTCTGCCTGATAAACGAGCGCTTTGCCTAAGTATTCAATAGGGGCTCCAGGTGTGTGGTGAAGCTTTTCAAATTCATCGAGCGCTTTTTGAAAGTAGCGGTGCTCTTTGCTTGTTTCGTTTTTCCCTTGCACGATCAAAGTGTATCCAGCTCGAAAGATCGCTTCTCTTCCTTCAGGGCGCCCTTTAAAAGAACTTGCGATATGGCGATATTCGGTAAGGGCGCGGCTATAATCTTTATTGAGCAAAAAGGCATCTGGAACAGAAAGGCAATTGACAAAGACGTTTTGACTCCCTGAAGAAAGTTGAATGGGAGAAATTTCAAACTCGACATCTTTTGAGACAATCCCAAAATGTCCCCCTACAAGAGGGGTGTGGCTGATATAAACCAATTTTTGCTCATCATTGATGAAAAGGCGAATCGTATTGTCTTGCCGTTCTACAGCAATGTTGTAACTCTTTTCCTTTTCTATAAAGACATTCTCTGTTCGGTTCACTTCAACATTATCGCGATACAGTTTACACCCAGGATTTTCCTTTGGACCAATCCATACAAGGTAGCCTGTTTCAAGACTTTTTCTTCTCGAATTTTCTGGAACACACATCATGATTCCAATCCCCCCACATTTTTCTAAAGGGCGAATAGAGGCTTGGACTCGGATATTTCCCGAATAAGATTCTTTCGAAAGCATTAACAGGACCCACTCTGTAACCCCTGCAAAGCGAGAAATCGCCATTTGCTTAGTCAAGATGACACTTTCTTGAAACTCCCAGTGGTCGGCAACGTTGATATCGAGAAGCTGCATTGGGATCCAGTCAGGGTGTCCTTGGAGATAATGTTGGACATCTGCAATCATTTCCCTTACTGAGCCATATCTTTTTTCGGGGACAGGGTGGAGAGATTTTAGACAGATTTTCGTGAGTTGCTGAGTGATATCTCGATAGGGAGCGACCTCTTGAGGATCTACCCACTTTTCAAATCCATCACTCCTTAGTTTTCTTCTCCACTCTTTAACTTCTCTTGGACGGTTAAAAGGAACACCTAGAGTGAGCATAAAATAAAGGATAACACCTAAAGAGTAGATATCGGTTTTAAGCGTTGCAGGTTGTCTAAAAGCTCTTTCAGGAGCCATGTAATCGATCGTTCCAGCTGCTGCGCGAACATTGCTTTGATGCGGCTCTCCTTCTTCTTCCTCACCCTCTTCTTCTTCCTCTGGATGAAGAGATTCAGTAGCAAGGCCCCAATCCAATATTGTCACCTCATTGAACTCTCCAACAATGATGTTTTCAGGTTTTAGATCGCGATGAAGAAAGCCTTTCGAATGAGTATGCTCAACTGCTTGGCAGATATTTAAAAAAGCGAGCATCAGAGAGGGGATTGAACCTCCAAGAACGTGAGGAGGAAGACCATTTTCATTCCCAATGCGGGTTTTAATCAGAATCATTCGAAGGGTTTCCCCTTGAATGTAAGGCATCGTATAGTAAAGCTCTTCTTCCTCATCGTGAAGGTCGTAGATGGGGATGATCGCAGGATGGGAGAGTTGGGCTGCAATGCGCACCTCTTTTTTAAAACGGATCCTTGCCCGCTTTTTTTTCTTTTGACCCTCTCGAATCCGTTTCAGAGCAACCTGGCGGCCACAGACGGGATCATCGGCTAAAAAAACCTCTCCCATCCCTCCCGATCCAATCATTTTTAAGATTTTATAACGGCCGATTTGAAAAGGATATTCATATTCGGGAACTGCATTTTTATCTTTGGGCTTTTCTTCTCTTTCCATTCCTTGCACAATAGCAAAAATTTTCTACTTTCTTCAAAGAAAAAAAGATGGTATCCTCACTTTTATGACAAAGAAAGACATCATCCTAACCGGGGATCGTCCAACAGGCCCCCTCCATCTCGGTCACTACGTTGGCTCATTAAAAGCGCGAGTGGAGCTTCAAGAAAAGGCAGATCAATATGTGATGATCGCCGACTTGCAAGCCCTTACCGACCATGCAAAGGAATCAGAAAAAGTCAAAGATAGCGTTCTTCAAGTTGCCCTTGACTACCTTGCAGTAGGGATCGATCCCAAAAAAACGACGATCTTTATTCAATCACTTGTTCCAGCTCTCTCTGAGCTCACGATGTATTACTTGAATCTTGTAACTTGGAATCGGCTGAAACATAACCCTACTGTTAAGCAAGAGATCGTTCAAAAAGGATTTGGGGAAAGTGTCCCTGCAGGGTTTATGACCTATCCCGTTTCTCAAGCGGCCGATATTACTGCTTTTAAGGCTACCCTTGTTCCTGTTGGGGAAGACCAAAAGCCGATGATCGAGCAAACCAATGAGATTGTCCGCGCCTTTAACCGAACGTATAAGACCGACGTCTTGGTCGAAACAAAGGCCCACATCCCCAAAATTGCCCGCCTTCCTGGAGTTGATGGACAGGCTAAAATGGGAAAATCTTTGGGGAATGCAATCTATCTCTCCGATTCTGTCGATCAAGTCTCCAAGAAAGTGAAGAAAATGTATACCGATCCTAATCATCTTCGCATTGAAGATCCTGGAAAAGTAGAGGGAAACCCCGTCTTTAGCTACCTCGATGCCTTTGGGACAGATCTAGAAAAGATTAATGAGCTTAAAGCCCACTATGAAAGGGGAGGCCTTGGAGACGGAACTGTGAAGAAGTATCTCCTCGAGGTCCTTCTCGAATTCCTAGAGCCGATCCATAAGCGGCGCGCCCAGCTTGAGACCGATCCAGCCACGATTATGGAAATGCTTCGCAAGGGGACCGATCGGGCCAATGAGGCCGCTTCTCAAACCCTTTCTGAGGTGCGGGAAGCCATGGGCATTCACTATTTCTCTTAAGTTTCACAACTATTTAAGTCTTTTGTTTTCATTGAGTTAGATTTTAAAATAATGTTTATGTTTTTTAATTTAAATTTTATTGTTATAATTATTACGCTTTTTAATTAATTATAAATAATAAAGGAGATAATATGAGCGTTACTTTAGGTGAAAAACTTGCTGTTGGTTTAATTCCTGGAAATCTTGAGGCTATTAAAGCCCATTCAGGAGGAAATTTGGCTATTTATGCACCAGCAGATACAGGCATTACTCGTAGAAACGTCCTTTTTGCAGCGACGGCAATTTCAGCAGCGGCCTTTGGAGTGTCTGCTTTGACCGATGGAGGCGTTTCAACTGCCGCCAAAATCGTTGGAACGACATCAGTGGGAATTGCAGGGTTTGCAGGGAAACGTTTGAGCGAATCCGTTAATTGGCTTGCTCGAATTGCTGAGCACCGAAATGCTGCTGCCACAACACCACCAGCAGCTCCAGCTTTTGTTCCACATTCGGGACCAATTCAAAGCTAATCTTTGTCGTCTGAGATATCGATGTTGCTGTCCTTATCGTCTTCGCCCGTTGCAGAGCTAACCCATTCTTTGCACAAGATGTAAACGGCTGTCATGATGAAGAAGATGGGGATCAGCACCTTCCATGAAATGCTAAATTGTGCAATGACATAAAAGCCGACAAAGA
>JAGROK010000116.1 GCA_020440285.1 Chlamydiia bacterium
CCTATTCTCACTCGCGCCTTGCCTCTCGGCAATGGTCACTCGCTCCGAATAAGAATTTTGAGGGTCTCCTTGATAAATTCCCAATTTTCGAATCATGATGTGTATAAACACAAGCAGAAGAGCTCAGGAAAAGAGGTTTTTTATCGTTTTAACGCTCCAGAGGAGCATGATTTCCCCTCAATGATCGAGCTTTTTTCGAAGAAGCCAGACTGCTTGAAAATTGCTCCCTTTAGCCATTTGACACCTATTCCTACAAGTGATGCGATTGCGAGTCTTTCAGCAATTTTACTCAATGAAGATTACTATCATTTCACACATTCTGGTAGAGAGGTGATTGACGGCATCTCGATCGTTCAGCCCACCCATCTCATTCCACTAAAAGCGCGCGCATGGCTCGATCTTGTCCATAGTAAAGAGGAAGGGATGGCAGTAGATGCAAAAGATATTCGGAAACATAAGAATGATATTCTACGTCTTTCCCAGCTCTTATCACCAAGTGCGACTGTTCCAATGCCTCAAGCGGTTAAAAGCGATATGGCCAAATTCTTAGCTACTTTGGCACTTGGGCCAGCAATCGATATGAAAAGTTTAGGAATTAAGCACTTTACTTCTGATCAAGTATTAAAGCACCTATCTCAAATCTATGAGATTTCCGGGTAACACTGAGTGTATACCTGTCGTGTTTCAAAAATTGAGGTTTTGCCAAAGTCAGCGCTTGGATTTTAGTCCTGTCGAAGCAGTCCCCTATCCAGGAGATAGGGGCGATGCAGAAAGGGCTAAAAGGCGAGATGCTGACAAAGGGAAAAACCAATTTTTGGAATGTGATGGGTATAGGTGTCGGGGGCGACTAGATGTTGCTTTAGAAATGGCAAAAACAACTTACATTCTTGAGCTTAAGCTGGACGGCTCCGTTGCTGATGCGCTTAAGCAAATCTATGAGAAAAAGTACTTTGAGCCCTATACCCATAAAGGGAAACACATCGTTGTCATTGGCGCGAACTTTTCTTCAGAAAAACGGAATATTTCTGAGTGGAAAGGAGAGCTTTTGTCTGAGTCAGGCGAGAAGATCAAAGATCTGGATTGAAAATCTCTTGCTCCTTTGTTATGGAAAGGAGAAGGGGAGGCGGCCGTGAACGAAACCAATGCGCATCCGTTATATTGGACTGCAATCAAGTGGCTTGAAAAAATAGTCCACTACGTCAATACTCAGCTCAACCCTGTGGATCTCATTTTCTTTGGGTTGGGAGCTGCGGTTCTTTTTATTATTGTTTTCATTATCTTTAGAAAGAAAAAAAGGAAACATATTGAAGAGCTTTCTCTTTTATGCGACGCCTATGAAGAAGATATTCAAGAGATTAAGCGGCGCCACCTTCATGAAATTGCTAAAGCAGAGGAGAGGATTGCGACTTTTAAGAAGAAAGTGGAAGAGATAGAAGCAGATTTTGCCAAAGACTTAGAAGAAAAAGAGCGAGCCTACTCGAAGCGAGTCCAAAAGATGGAAAAGGGGCATGCGGAAATTCGCTCGACCGATGAGATGTCCATGTATGAGCTGAAACAAGAGATTGGGCGTTTAAGAAAAACGCAAGTGAGTGAAGTGGAAACGTTTGAAGGGAAAATTAAAGGGTTAAAAGAGGAGATCGAAAATCTTCATGAAAGGCACGCGAAAGAAATGGAGCGGTCGGAGATGGAAATTAGCGATCTCCGTAAACAGATGCGAGCGTTGATGTACCGTGTATGAAGTCTCATTAGCTTCTATTTTAGCGTTTACCTTTGTGGGGATCCTTTTGTCGGGGATGATTTTGTTTGCGCGGCGGAAATTTATTCGGACGGAGCCGTGCAAGATTGAGATTAATGAGAGTCCCGACCTGACAAAAGAGGTCGAGGGAGGAAAAACCCTCCTAGCGGCTCTTTTGGATGAGGGGATTGCGGTTCCTTCTCCTTGCGGCGGCAAAGCGACATGCAAGCAGTGTCGCGTTCAGGTTGTTAAGGGAGCGTACGATATTTTGGAGACCGATCGAGCGACTTTTTCACCGAAGGAGCTCAAGGAGGGGTGGCGCCTCTCCTGCCAGTGCAAGGTGAAGCATGATTTAGGACTGAAATTGCCAGAGAGTTTACTGACTCTTAAGGAGATTAAGGGGAAGGTGCTCTCGAATCGGAATGTAGCGACATTTATTAAAGAGCTTGTGATTGAGGTGCCGCCTTCGGCAGAAATTAAATATGTTCCTGGGGATTACATGCAGTTTCATGTGCCTCGGTATAAAACAAATACGAAAGAGTGGAGGGAGACAATGGATGAGGAGTATTATGAAGATTGGGAAAATTGCGACTTATTTGGGATTGAGATTGAACATGAAGATGAGGATACAATCCGCGCCTATTCGATGGCTTCTTATCCAGAAGAGGGAAACATTCTTAAGTTCAATGTGCGGATTGCAACCCCTCCTTTCATGAAGGGAGCATTTGATTTTGGGATTCCTTGGGGCATTTGTTCTTCGTATCTTTTTGGTCTGAAGGAGGGAGATGGGATCCGCCTTTCTGGTCCTTATGGAGAGTCTCATATGATTGAAAGTGATCAAGAGCTGGTCTTTTTAATAGGGGGCGCAGGGGCCTCTTTTGGAAGAAGTCACATCATGCACCTTTTCAAAACAGAAAAAACGCAGCGCAAAGTGTCTTTGTGGTATGGAGCCCGCTCGCTGAAAGAGAACTTTTATCAAGAGGATTACGAGGCTTTAGATAAACAGTTCGCCAATTTTACCTACCATCTGGTACTATCACAGCCAACGGAGCAGGATCTTGAAGGAGGGTGGCCAAAAGAAGATCCTGTCAAAACAGGGTTTCTCTTCAAAGCCTTTGAAGAGGGACAGCTAAAGAAAATGGAAGAGCCTGAAGATGCCCTCTATTTTGTGTGTGGCCCTCCGCTTCATAACCAAAGTGTCATGAAGTTATTGGATGATTATGGCGTTCCAAGAGAAAACATAGTACTGGATGATTTTGGGAATTAAATGAAAATACTAGTCGCACAAAGAAACCCCATTGTCGGTGATATCGACGGGAATGCAGCAAAGATTCTAGAAAGTATGGATGAGGCCCGAAAAAAGGGGGCCAATCTCGTCATGTTTGGGGAGCTGATGCTCTGCGGATATCCTCCGGAGGATTTGGTTTATCACCACACCTTCATCGATTCGATGGAACTCTACTTAGAAAGAATCGTAAAAGCATCTAAGGGAATTACGGCCATTGTGGGGCTGATTCGGCGCAATTATGAAGAAGGGGAAAAACATCTCTACAACAGCGCGGCTGTCATTCATGACGGACATCTTTTGGGTTTTCAAGATAAGTGGCTCCTTCCCACTTAC
>JAGROK010000117.1 GCA_020440285.1 Chlamydiia bacterium
ATACATCCCCGTCATCGGTAAGGGCGACATTCGTAAAGATCGTATTCTTTGTCATCGATTCCATTGCATGGGGATTGGAGCGATAAGAGGTGCCAGGAGCCACACCAAAAAAACCATTTTCTGGATTAATCGCATAAAGGCGCCCATCAGCTCCTATTTTCATCCATGCAATGTCATCCCCAACACACTCCACCTTCCATCCTGGAAGGGAAGGTTGAAGCATTGCAAGATTGGTCTTCCCACACGCACTTGGAAATGCCGCCGCAAAATACCGCTTCTCCCCTTGAGGACTCATAATCCCAACAATCAACATGTGTTCGGCCATCCACATCTCATCCCGCCCCTTAACAGAGGCGATCCGAAGAGCTAAACACTTTTTGCCCAGTAGAGCATTGCCCCCATACCCACTTCCAAAAGAATAGATCTCTCGCTTTTCAGGGAAGTGGACGATGTATTTACTATCTGCTCTACAGGGCCAAAAAGAGTCCTTCTCTCCCTCTTTTAGAGGGACCCCAACGGAGTGCAAACAAGGAACAAAGTCGCCGTCGTCCCCTAAAACCTCCAGCGCTTTTTTCCCCATCCGCGTCATAATAAAAGTATTAGCCACCACATAGGGGCTATCTGTGATCTGCATCCCAATCACCGAAAGGGGAGAGCCAAAAGGGCCCATACTGAAGGGAATCACATACATCTTTCTCCCCCTCATACACCCCTTGAAAAGAGAGTGCAAGGTCTCCTTCATTTTCTTTGGATCTTCCCAGTTATTAGTCGGCCCCGCATCCTCTTTCTTTTCTGAACAAATGAAGGTCCGATCCTCTACCCGCGCCACATCATCGGGATCGCTCCGACACCAATAAGAGTTCGGCCGCTTCTTTAAAGGAACAAAGACTCCCTGGTCAACAAGGAGCTGGCAAATCGCATCATGCTCTTTTTGAGAGCCATCACACAAAACCACCTCATCTGGCTCGCAGAGCTCCTTAACCTCTTCTATCCACGCGGCAAGCCGCCTATGCTTCACATCCATACCCACCCCATACCATACAAAGACTTTTGCAAAAAGGGGGATCGGCCTGAATAGGGGCTCGCTCAGGGGTAATATTTAAACAGCAGCTTTTTTGAAGGTTTCGAGATATTCGAGGGCCTTTCCTGTTCCCATGCATACAGCAAGGAGAGGATTCGGAGCAACCACTACGGGGAGCCCTGACTCTTTGATAAGTGCCTTATCAAGTCCTTTAATGAGCGCTCCACCACCAGCAAGAACCATCCCTCTTTCGACAAGATCGGCAGCAAGTTCGGGAGGGCACCTTTCAAGGGTCTCTTTAGTGCAGGCAATAATTTGCTGAATGGGCTCAGCAAGACACTCACGGATTTCAACGGAGTTGATCCGCTTTGTGATCGGAAGGCCAGCTACCTGATCACGTCCCCGCACTTCCATCTCAAGCTCATGATCTCCAAGAGGGTAGGCAGAGCCTATCGTCATTTTGATCTCTTCAGCGGTTCTGGGACCAATCATCAGATTATAGGTGCGACGCATATAGTTGATGATGCACTCATCAAACTCATCCCCCGCAATGCGGATCGAGCGGGACTCTACGATCCCTCCAAGAGAAATGATGGCAATCTCAGTCGTTCCTCCCCCAACATCAATGATCATATTCGCAGAAGGCTCATGGACAGGAAGATCGACACCAATCGCCGCTGCCATTGGCTCCTCGATCAGGATCACCTCTTGGGCTCCTGCACGAAGGGCAGAGTCTTCAACAGCCCGCTTTTCAACTCCAGTAATCCCAGAGGGAACAGCAATTAAAATTTTAGGACGGAAGAGGCTACGGGAAGGGGTGACACGAGAGATCAATGCTTTGAGCATCCCCTCAGCGATTTCAAAATCGGCAATTACCCCATCTTTCATAGGGCGAACAGCATGAATTTTCCGAGGAGTTTTCCCAAGCATTGCTTTTGCTTTATGACCAACAGCAAGGACATCGTTGGTCACTGAGTCGACCGCTACTACCGATGGCTCAGCTAAAACGATCCCTTTGCCCCGTACATAGACAAGTGTGTTCGCGGTTCCAAGGTCAATGCCGATATCGCTTGCAAAGATCCCAGTCAAATGACCGAGTTTATTCATAAATCCTTGCTTAAAATTTTTCAGGAGACTTCCTTTCCCTGCCGATTTAACTTTCATTTTTCATTCCTTTTCGATCCAATATTGCCCCTATAATGACGGATCAAAGTTAATTCATCAACCTCTAAGTTTGGAGAAGTTCGAGCACATCTTCCCATGTAAGCTTAGTAATCGCTTCGTCATCGCAACTAACGATCTTTTTCACAATCCCCTTCTTACGGTTTTGCATCTCTACAATTTTTTCCTCAATGGTTCCCATTGTCACCAACTTGTAAACAGAAACCGATTCCTTCTGTCCAATTCGATGGACCCGATCGGTAGCCTGACTTTCTACAGCAGGGTTCCACCACATATCGTAGTGGATCACCGTATCAGCACCAACAAGATTGAGCCCCGTTCCACCCGCTTTAAGGGAGACAAGGAAAACAGGAATATTAGGATCATTATTAAATTCATTAACGATATCGAGTCTATTTTTACTCGACCCATCGAGATAATTAAAACGAATTCCCCTCTGCTCAAAATCATCCCGCATAATTTGAAGCATCCTCGTATACTGCGAGAAAATAACCGTCTTATGTTTCCCCTCGATGAGCGTTTGAAGAAGCTCCACAAGCATGTCATACTTTGCAGAGTCACCAAGCTCAGCTTTTTCCTTTGCAAAGATTGCAGGATGACAACAGATTTGCTTGAGACGGGTCAGAGTGGCTAAAACATGGATCTGCACCTTATCAAACCCATCCCGTTCAACCAATTTCACCAGTTCATCACGGGCCGACTCGGCATAAGATTTATAAAGCTCGCTCTGCACATTGGTTAGTTGGCAATGGTAGACGTTTTCACTAACCGGTGGAAGATCATCTAAGACATCAGCTTTCATCCGACGGAGAATGAAAGGGGCTACTTTTTTACGCAAATATTGGAGATTCTTGGTCTGCTCTTCCCCAGATAGCCGGACATATTTCTCAACAAATCGCTCATAAGAACCTAAGAACCCTGGCATCAAATAATCGAAAAGACTCCATAATTCATCGAGAGAATTTTCAATCGGCGTTCCAGAAAGAATCATCCTATGTTGCGCCTTGACCATTTTGACCGATTTCGCATTCCTCGTTCCCCGATTTTTGATATGTTGCGCCTCATCGAGAATCATATACGAGAAAGTGATCTTATCATACGATTCAATATCCTTTTGAAGGAGGCTATACGAGGTGATCACAACATCATACTTTTTCACCTCTTTGATCAATTTTTTCCGCTGATTGGGCATCCCATCAATAATCAAACTCTTCAGCCCATCATTAAACTTGTGACACTCCTCCTTCCAGTTATAAAGGAGGGAGGTGGGGCAGACAACAAGGGCTGGACTCTTTGCACCTTTCATGTGTTGCGTTAAAGCAACGATTGCCTGGAGAGTTTTTCCAAGACCCATATCATCAGCTAAAATCCCGTTGAGGTACATCGTACGAAGGCGCTCAAGCCAGTGAACCCCCTCTTCCTGGTAATGGCGCAGTTTTGCATCGACCTCTTTTGGAATTGGACTAAATTCCAAAACCTTTTCTCCAAGCATCTGCTTCCGAATTTCCTTAAGCTGAGGTGTCATCGTAAATGTCACTGGAAGTCCCTCAAAATTCGTCTCATCGATGTTAGCCAAACTCCAAAGGGGACGCTCTAACTTCTTATTATCAAGCTTTTCAATTCCAAGCTCATCAAACAGTTGAACAACAGCTCCTACCTCATCGAGATCGAGAACTAAAATCTTAGGAATTTTATTCCCTGTTTCCTTTGATTTAGCTGACTTTTTTTGCCCCATATCGAGCTCAAGATAAGCTCTCCTTGAAACGATGCAATCCCAAAGGCGATCGACAGTCACCCCTTTGAGAGCCCCTTTCACCTCGATTTGCATCTCATAGACATCCATTCGATCGGTATGGGTCAAAGTTAACTTAAATTTCGACTGATCGTAAATGAATTGATCGAGGAGATTTTGAGGATAGTTGAACTTTACTCGATGTTGATTGCGAGGAATCACATCGGTCATAAACTCGATAATTTTCTTCTCTGTTTTAGCTGCGTAAACCTGACTTTCTGTGTCGAAAATGAAGTCTTGAAAAAGATCTTCGATGATCTTTTGTTCCTCGACCAAATTTCTTGCCATAATCCCCTCTTTAGTGACAAACGAGTCGATATCTTCAAACGTCAGCTTTTTTGAAGAGGATGGAATGATATGATCTTCATACTGGAAAGAGAGGGAAGCATCAAGCTCTCCGTTCAAGAATGTCAAATCACAAATCGCTTCAATCGATCCAACGAAGGGGAGAGTTGTAAAGTGCTCAACAACTCCACTCATATCAACCTCAGCAAAGCGGGACATCTCTGGAAGGGCATTTTCAACAAACGTTCCAAATAGTGGTTCTGGAATCGTCATCTCCCTCATCGGAAGAAGACTTCGAAGGTGTTGCCGCGTGATCTGCTCTGAAAAGCGGTAGTACACGTGGTTGTAAATAATCCCCGGCTTAGCACACTCAAAAAAGCGTGCATCTTCAAGCATGATCTTCTGCTGGTCGATCAAGAGCATCGGATTAAGCAAGATCTTCGAGGTGGGTGGGTGGATATATTCCAGAGTGATATTCACTTGCGCGTGGGACTGAGAAAAATGGATCGGTGATTCTAAGTTCTCTTCAAAAAGAGAGGGAAGGGTTGGGAGCTCATCATCTTGATATGCCCACCCCTTTTTCTTAAGCTTTTCAGAAGCCATCTCCTCAGCTTTTGCTAAAATCATTCCAAAAATTTTAATATCGAGAGTGGCAATTTTCTGAGCCCTTTCATTGGTTAACTTTTCAGGAAGCTGAGCATGATCCATCACAAGACGGGCAATCTCTTGTTCACTCTTTTCAAAAGACTCGATTGAAAAAAGGTGACTTTTTCCCCCAACGTAAAGGGGCTCTTGATATCGAACCGCCTCTAAAAACTGCCGAACATTTGGAATATGGAGAGGCTTTGAGCGAGCAGGCAAACGGAGAGCGAGCTGGAGCTCCACACTACTTCCTCCCTTTTTAGGGAAATGGTAGATAACAGCAAGCTCAGCCTTTTCAATCTCCCGCTCTTGCTTTGGAAGAAAAAAAGGTGACTTCGCAAGAAGGAAAGAGGCCCCAATATACTCTTTTAAAAGCTCTTTTTGATACTCTTCATCTTTCCTTTCAGCTTCCTTTGTCTCCGCCTCTTTAACCGCTTCTAATAATTTTTCCTTCTCCTCGTCACCAAAACTTTCATCCTCGGTAACTTCTGCAAGATCGGTTTCCTTGGAATACTTCACCAATATCTCGTCCAGACAAGATTCAAGATGAAAAAGGACAGCTGCTAAATGTTGGCAATCGTAGTGGTAAGGGCAGTCACAATCAGAATCGAGGGTTTCACTTTCTACCCGATCAATTTCTATTTCACTCTCATAGGTATTGTTATACTGTCCAAGAACCTTGGCACTAATGCGGATTGTTGTTGCATCAAGATGAAGAATTTTTGCCGACAGGACTTTTTTCGTTTCAAAGAGATCCTTCCCTTCCTGTAAAATCGCAGATGAAAAGTCTTGCTTTAGCTTTCTTAAATTCAACATCTTTTTACACTACCTCTTGCTACTAATTTACTAAACATTCCCATTCTTATAAACCTGTTTTTCCACGACAGCATGTTTTATCAGTACACCTTCTAGCAAAAAAAATTCAACTCTTTTTTTCAGAAGCGTTTGGCGAAGACCTCCTTTCAAAATATAGACTTGGGAAATAATCTCAAAACTGCTATAGTGATTTCTTTTTCTGCGGGTGTAGCTCAGTGGTAGAGCATCACGTTGCCAACGTGAGGGTCGTGAGTTCGAATCTCATCACCCGCTTATTTTATGGGTAAATTTGAGTACGATTAATGACAAAGCAAAAAGAATTTAAATCAGATACAGTAACTTTCACCGTCGAGAGAAAACCTGAGTGCCTCGTCGAGTATAGAGTAAAATCTACACCAGAAATCGTTAAAAAAGCGAGACGTGAGGCCATCAAATCGGTTTCAAAAGAGGTCTCCCTTCCAGGATTTCGAAAAGGACGCGCTCCCGATCATCTGATTGTAAAAAAATTTCCTAAACCCATTGAAGAGCAGTGGCAAAAAGCTATTGCTGATGAAACCTTTCGTGAATGTCAAAAAATTGCCCATACCCCCCTCTTGAGCAATGACGCTCAGATCAGCTTTAAAATTGAAAAACACTCCCTCGAAGAAGGGGCTGAGATGACCTACACCTTCGAGACCGAACCCGAAGTACCAGAGATCGACCTTTCAAGCATCGAACTTGAAGAGGTTAAAAGGGAAGTTGTCGATGCGAAGAAAATCGAATCGACCCTTACCGATATTCAAATGTTTTTTTCCGATTGGGGAAAGGTTTCTGATCGCCCCGTAAAAGAGGGAGACTACGTTGTTGTTGATGTGGATATCATTGAAACCACCCCTCCTCAAAAGGCCTTGCAAAATGCCCGCTTTGAAGTGAGCAAAAAAAAGATGGCAAAATGGATGCACGATCTAGTCATCGGAATGAATATTGGAGAGTCTAAGGAAGGGGTGAGCCAAGCTGACGATGATGCGAGTGAAGAGGAAAAACAAAAAACACCTCCCAAAAAAGTGAGAATGGTCCTTCGATCGATTGAACAGCCAAAACTTCCCCCTATCGACGACGCTTTAGCGCAAAAAATGGGGGCAAAAAGTGCCGACGACATGAAGGAAAAACTGGAAAAACTCTTGAATAAACAGGCGGATGAGCATGTAAAGCGGGCATACCGAGAACAGATAAACGCCTTTCTTTTAGAAAAGTATCCTTTTGAGCTCCCTAGAACCCTCCTCCACAAAGAGACCCAATTCCGAATCAAACAACTTGTGAGCGATCCCGCTTCTCAGAAAAAATTGATGGCAATGAGTGAGGAAGAGAGAAAAAAGACCGCTGAAGACGTTCAATCTCAAGGAGAGCGAGCTGTCCGTCTTTTTTACCTTTCAAGAAAAATCATTCAAGATCAAAAGATCCAAGTTTCTCCGAGTGAAGTGCACCAAGAGGTTAAAACCCCTCTTGAAGCTATGTTTAGCGATCAATCTGATCTCTATACTGCAAAAGAGCAGTCACAAGAGCAAAAAGCAATCGCAATGTCTCGTCTTGTCTTGACAAAAGCAGAAGATTTCTTGATCAGCAAAGCAAAAATTGTTCCTCCTAAGCCAAAGAAAAAAGGTGCACCATCTAAAAAAGTGGCAGAAAAAGAGGACACTGAAAAGACTGAACAGAAAGAGAGTCCAAAGAAAGGAACTGGAGCAAAAAAGAAAGCTGCCCCCGCGAAAAAAGAGAAGCAAAAAAAGAAATCGACGAAGAGTTCTTGACCGAAGCTCATGAGAAGTCTATAAAAGGATAAAAACCTTAATCAAAAGGAACTGGCATGCCTTTAATACCCTATGTCATTGAAGATACCGGTCGTGGCGAACGGTCGATGGATATCTATTCCCGTCTTCTTAAAGATCGGATCATCTTTATTGGAACAGAAATTGATGATCAAGTGGCCAACGCCGTCGTTGCACAGCTCATCTTTCTTCGCGCTGAAGATCCGAAAAAAGATATCAGCATTTATATCAACTCTCCTGGAGGAATCATTTCAGCAGGTCTTGCGATCTATGATACAATCCGCTTCTTAGGAATCGATGTGAATACCTACTGCTTAGGGCAGGCAGCATCATTAGGGGCCCTCCTCCTTTGTGCAGGAACCAAAGGGAAGCGATTTGCTCTCCCTAATAGTCGGATCATGATCCACCAACCTCATGGAGGGATCACGGGCTCTTCTGCTGACATTCATATCCAGGCTAAAGAAATCATCCGGATGAAAAAGACCCTCTCTCAAATCATCGCTGAACACACAGGACAACCCCTTGAAAAAATCATTGAAGATTCTGATCGTGATTTCTTTATGAGTGCTGATGAGGCAGTAGCCTATGGACTAATCGATAAAGTGGTGACCCCGACTAAAGGAAAAAAAGATAAATGAGCAAACAGGGAAATGAAGCGCAAGAAACCGCAGCCTGCTCGTTTTGCGGACGAACGGAAGATGCAGTAGAAAAGCTTGTCTCAGGGCCTAACGCTTTTATTTGTGACAAATGTGTCCGCCTTTGCATGGACATCGTCGAAAAAAAAGCGGTAAAGCATGAGATCAAGCTTCTCAAACCTAAAGAAATAAAAGAGCGTCTTGACTCCTACATCATTGGGCAAGAAAAAGCCAAAAAAACCATTTCCGTTGCTGTTTATAACCACTATAAGAGGATCCGCTCCCTCTCAAAAGAAAATAATGATATGCAATACAGCAAATCAAACGTTCTCCTTTTAGGACCGACCGGTTCAGGGAAAACCTTGATTGCCCGCACCCTCGCCGAAGTTCTTGATGTCCCCTTTGCTATCGCCGATGCAACAACCCTTACTGAAGCAGGGTATGTCGGGGAAGATGTTGAAAATATCATCCTCCGCCTTGTTCAAAATGCCGACTATGACATTGCAAGAGCCGAACAGGGAATCATCTACGTTGATGAGATCGATAAGATTCGAAAAACAACGGGCAACGTTTCGATTACTCGCGATGTTTCTGGTGAAGGGGTTCAACAGTCTCTCCTCAAAATCGTTGAGGGAACCATTGCCAATGTCCCTCCAAAAGGAGGGCGTAAACACCCCAATCAGGAATACATCAAAATCAATACCCAAAACATCCTCTTTATCGTGGGAGGAGCTTTTGTCAACCTTGATAAGATTATTGCCAAACGACTTGGAAAAGGGGTGATAGGGTTTGATACCGAACAGCAAAACCGCGCCTTTGATGCCACTGAAACCAACTACCTCCTTTCTAAAGTAGAGACAGAAGATCTTGTTGAATTTGGACTTATTCCTGAATTCGTTGGTCGCTTTAACAGCATCGCCAACTGCAACGAACTCACTCTCGAAGACCTTGTTGAAATCCTCGTCACACCAAAAAATGCCATTATCGGGCAATACCAATCCCTTTTTGCTGAAGATGGAGTCGAGCTCTCCTTTACCGATGAATCTCTCAAGGCAATTGCTGCAAAAGCAAAGAAATCTGATACAGGTGCTCGCGCCCTTCGGATGATTGTTGAAACCCTTCTTATGGATCTGATGTATGAAGTCCCTTCAGACCCCACCATTAAACAGGTGATCATCGAGGAAGGAACGGTAAGCGATGACAAGCCCCCTGTCATCAAACATTCAAAAGAAGAAGCGAGTTAACCTCCAAGACTTGCCAAACGCGCTTGCTGAAACTGAAGCATTTGGCTTCCTTCACTTTGAGCTTTATCAGCACCCTTATTCACAGCAGTACGAGCACCACTACCGATGTTCTTAGCTATTTCTGCTCCTGCAGTATGGGTCGGAATTGAAGCTGATGTAGTTTGATATTCAAAAAGAGCTTCATATAAAACTCCTCTCACAATGGACGAGGCTCCTCCATAACCAGGATAACCCTCAATTGCTTCTCCATTTGAAAGACGAAGAACTGCATTCAGGATGAACTTTTCTGCTTTAGGCTCACGGAAAACCTCTTGACCAACCGTTTCTCCAAAAACATCTCTTTGAAGCTTTTGGGTTGCATCAATAACATCTAACCTCTCGCCCCCGCCAATCTGAAGGTGTTCAACCAAAGCTCCAAATTCTGCTGCCTGCTGCTTATCTTTTCTAGTCAGCTCATAATCTTTCTTGCGAACAAACCCTTGTTTATTGTGACTTGCAACCATATTGGCATAGTCTTTCGTCACATCCTTTGCTAACTGGTGTCGATTCTGCTTTTCTTTAAGAGCTACAGCTTTGGGATCATTAGATTGGTTACCTAAAAATGTCCCTCTTTCCGCAACAGGAATTGGATCTAATAACTGTTGACCTGTCTGTTTCCTTCGATCAAAAGTTGCCTGCCCCCCAGCATCATATCGAACAGCTCCATTAGGAGGTAAATGCTCTTTCTCAAGCTCCATTAAAATGAGGTGCATTGCCATTTGATTCGCAGATTTCACCTCCATAATGACAGGATCTAGATTCTCTTTTAATGTTTTCTTTAGTTCTGCAATTTGTGGCTCGTTGCCAGGTGTTCGACTTAAGCGCTCCATTTGTTGAATAATCTCTCCCCTCTTAGCAATCAATTTTCTTAAGATGATTTCTTGAAGCTTCGATGCTTTCTCCATATTGTTAAAAGCTCTAGCACCCGCTGCATTAAGTTTAGGTTTCCCAAAAAGTCCCTCACCTTTGGTAGCAAGCCCAAACTCTACCATTGTATCGCCATATTTCGCTCGAGCTGAATCTTTCTTAATCTTCTCATCTGCCTTCGAAA
The DNA here is from genome assembly GCA_020440285.1 of Chlamydiia bacterium. GTDB lineage: Bacteria > Chlamydiota > Chlamydiia > Chlamydiales > Simkaniaceae > Neptunichlamydia. The sequence goes on from JAGROK010000117.1 coordinate 10,510, forward strand.
AAGGGTGGAATAACTTAAGTCCATTAGGATTTCCAACATAGTCGTGCATAAAAAGAGGGCTCTTCTCTTCTCCAGCTTCCTCTTTAATATGTCCTTTGAGTTCCTTATTAATCTTGAGAAGCTCTCGATAGGCTTCATCGACTTTTGGATCACTTGCATCCAATCCCCGCTCTTCCAAAAGCTTTTTAATATCACTTTTGGAAAGAAGATCATACTTTTTAGACTCACCACTTCCATCAAATACTTCGATAAAGTGCCATGTTGCGCTATAACTAATAGGCACTTTTGGGTAAGGAAGGCGATCTCCTAATCCTAGGGTATGCTTTAGCTTTGCAAACTCAACATTGACCTTGCCTTGCCTTTCTGTGTCATCAACCTTTTCTCCACTTTCCATTTTCTTTAAATCGACAGAGCGGGCAAACCCGTCATTTCTACTTGCAGCTGTCGAAAAAACCACATGGGCCTTGTCACCATTTAAGTACTTATCCAGGTTATCAGAATCGAAGCCTGCCTCATCAGGGGCCGGAACAAGCGTTGCCATAGGTGCTTGAGGATCACCCCCCACATGCATTTGAGCACTGAATATTGGAGCATTTGGATCAGCATCAACTCCAAGTCCTATATTACTAGCAGCTACAACCGCAGTCTGTTGAGCTGTGTCTCCTTCTGAGCCGTCTAATGAATGGTTTACTCTAGAGCTCAGTTTATAACTCTCCGCACCCTCATTGCTACTACCCCAGTTACTCCAGGGGTATTCTATACGTTGGTTCTGAGCTTCATTTAGCATATTGGCTACATTCAACTCTTGAGAACTATCAGTGCTGTTTACAACATCCATAGATATCCCTTCTTATATTTAGTTTAATTATAACATATTAACCATTTATTTTGAATAGTTTATAATAATTAATTTTAATATAAGATATTGATTAACAGAAACTTAACAAAATTATATGCAATTGATTATGAAAGACTTAGGAGATCAACGAATATTAATCATTGATTATAAGTAGCTTATTGAGAATAAGTGATTAAGATTGGATCCAGTTTTTTGGAGGCTTTTTCTTCTTTTTGGGCTCTTCCTTCCCCTTATCGCCCGTGGCAGCAGCTCTTTTCTCCTTATTTTTAGCTTTGACGGCGTCTTTAATCTCCTCGACGTCCTCTTCAAGCTTCTTCTTGGCCCCTTCTATGGTATGCCACTGCTCATCGGAGAAATTCTTGGGGTTATTAGAGTAGGCAGCAAGCTGCTCTGGGGTCATCCCCGTTTTCTCACACACCCGTTTAGTCTCATCCTCAATCTTCTTTTTAAGCATCATCACTTTCTTTACCGCTTCCCTTTTCTCTTCTGTAGTCCCACTAATCATCACATGCTTAAACCGTTCGAAGTATTCGACTGAGTCTTCAAAAACCTCTTGGAGACGCCCCTCTTTTTCCTCAGCTGGGAGGTCAAAGAACTCCATAATGCGATTAAACTCATCATCCATCTGCTGCTGCTCTCCTTATTTTACACCCTATCCTCATTATAAGGGATCAAAGGGGCCCTGTCTATAGTTTCAGTTGCAGAAAATTCAAGAAAGCTATAAACCAAGGGGTTAAAAACCCCCTTCTATTCAGGAGTAAAGGATAGCTCATGGAACTTGAAAAGCTTGTTGAAATGCTCGCTCAGGAGCTTAAACTCCCGGCCCTTCCCCAAAAGGATAAAAATGGGTGTTATCAGCTAAAAATCAATCCTTCTATCGATATCCTGATGAAAGCGCTCGAACCTGGAGTTTTTATCTACGCAAAAATGCTCCCGATTCCCAAAGAAGGAAATAAAGAAGCTCTTTTTATCCACTTAATGAAAGCAAACCTTCTTGGACAGGGAACAGGAGGTGCAGCGATTGGAATTGATGAAGGAGAAAAGTTTTTCACCCTTTCACTTTCCCTCCCTTTCGAAGTCAATTACAAAACGTTTCACGAAAATCTCGAAGACTATCTCAATTACATCGATTATTGGAAAGAAGAGATTCCCAAACTCCAAGCTCAAATCATGACCTAAGCCCCCTGAGTGCACCCTCTAACGGTTAGAAAATGCTTTGCGATAAAACTCAAATATCTGTATGTTTCGAAAGTTAAGGCAAAATGCAGGTTAGTGCATGTATTGTCATAAGTTAGATTGGGATGAGGTTAATGGCAGGTTTTTTAGTTGCCGAAGAGGGACCCCTTGCAGGTCTTATTATCCGTTTTGAAGAAGGAGAAGAGTGGATTCTTGGGCGTGATCCTGACGTTTCGTATCAGGTGCTCGAAGATCCAATGGTTTCGCGCAAACATGTGATTTGCCGCTTAACAGACAAGGGGTATCTCCTTGAAAACTTAAGTGCGATCAATCCTGCAACTGTCAACGGCAAACCTGTTGAAGACCCTGTCTTGCTCGAAGAGGGAGACACGGTTCAAATTGGAAGTATCTTTTTTCACTTTACCCTAAAAGATCCTGCCCAAAAGGGGCAGTTAATCGACGAAGCAAATGAAATGTCTGGCTCCCCAACAATCTATGAGGAGTCTGACGATCTTGGAGACCTTGCTTTTAGTGGCACTGCCGATGCAAGATGGATCATCAAAGTGATTTCTGGTCCCAATGCAGGAGGTGAGTTTGGACTGCACGAAGGGGCAACGTTTATCATTGGAAAAGATCCAAGTAGTTGTGACATCCTTTTTCAAGATTTAAGTGTTTCACGCCAACATGCAAAAATCACCTCTAGTGCGGACGGAAAAGTAACGATTGAAGATCTAGGAAGTTTAAATAAGGTCCTGATCAATGGCCAAGAAATCACAGCCCCCACAGAATTAAAAACGCAAGATTTAGTCGCTCTTGGAACAACCTCTTTCCTTGTCATTGATCAGCAACAAACAAGAGAAACCATTATCTCTCCAACTGCAGGGATGGATTATACCCCTCCAAGCGAAGAGAAAGAAGAAGAGGCCGCCGCTGCAGCTATTGAAGAGGAGGCAGTCAAGAAAAACTGGAAAAAAATGGTGATCCCCAAGCGCCATTTAATCCTTGCAGGAGTGTTTGGCATCCTCCTTATTTTAGGGTTTGGGGGTGTGTTTAGTCTTTTTAAGACCGAAACAATTACCCACTCCGTCACCGATGATAAGCAAAATATCGGAGCAGCGCTGAAGCAATTTCCAGAAGTTGAATTTTCTTACAACCCTGCTACGGGAAAGATCTTTCTTTTAGGTCATGTCATGACTGAAATCGACCATCAAGAAATGCTTTATTCATTAAAATCTCTTGGTTTTGTTAAATCGATTGAAGACAACGTCATTATCGATGAACTTGTCTGGGAAAGTACAAATGCCATCATCATGAAAAACCCTTCTTGGCGGGGGGTTAACCTTACTTCTATTATTCCAGGGCACTTTGTCCTGCGTGGCTATGTCCAAACCCTTGAAGATGCAGGAAAGCTTTCCGAATACGTTAACTCCAATTTTCCCTATCTCGACAAACTCGATAACCAGGTTGTCGTTGAAAACACTTTGGAAGCACAGATTCAAGGACTCCTCACTGAAAATCAATTTGGTAATGTGACCTTTCAATTTTCAAATGGCGAACTTATTTTGGCGGGGAGAGTCCCTTCAAACCAAGAAAGCTCTTATAATTCAATGGTCGCCTCACTTAAAAAACTTTCTGGTGTCCGAATGGTTAAAAACTTTGTGGTGTTTTCAAAACCTACAAATAATGTTGTGAACATCTCTTCAAAGTATAAAGTGACCGGAAGTTCGAAGTATGGAAATACAAACCAATACGTTGTCATCAATGGAAAAATCTTGTCGGTAGGATCTAATTTAGATGGGATGACAATTACAAAAATGGAAAATAATTCTATTTTTCTTGAAAAAGATGGTATTAAATACGAGATTAACTACAATCAGCCTTAGGATAAAAAGATATAACTTTGAGGTTTGGAGCAAAAAATGTTTGGATTAGAAAAAGGAAAAGAGCCGAAGCGCTTTGAATTTGATCTAGAAAAAGATCTTAAATCAAGTGACAAAGAAAAAAAGAGAGTGCTCGGTATTATCGATGCACAAACAAATGAATTGAAAACAACACTTCGTGAAGGAACAGCTTCCGAAAACTTTGATAAGTGTGGGGTTCTCCTCCAGGCTTACGGAGCACTTAAACGTGTTGTGGAAAGAACAACTCGAAAGTAACTAGAAACTCCATTTTTAGAGAGGTATGGTATGGGAAAAGCTCACAGGTCAGAATTGACGTTTTACACGTTGATTAAAAAATACTCAAAATTGCAATCTGAAGTCACCTGTCAGGTGCGAAAGGTTGCAAGTCGATTATCGGCAGCAACACCTGGAAAATTTCTTCTTTTGCAATTTTCAATGTCACAGGTCACCCAGGTCGGTGATTCGATTTCGAATTTGATCTCTCAGGTTAATTCGATGATTAATAACTCCGTGAGAAACCAAAAAGCAGGATAATGTTTTGCTAAAAACCAACTGTTTTGGCATAAGGAGAATCAACTTAAGTGTTACTAGGAAAGGATTACGATCATGGAAGATCTCGCAAAATACGATGAAGATTTCTTTCTCTTTTTAGAGGCTGGATTCATCGCAATCAATCAGGCAGATGAAGATGCTGCTGTTAAAATGTTCAAGGCTTGTGAAATGCTCAGGCCAGAAAACCCCCTTATCAAAGTTGGGTTGGGATATCTTCACCTTCACAAACTTGAGCTAAAGATAGCAATTCAATACTTTGAAGAGGTTCTTTCAAAAGAACCCGATAATGAACTTGCTAAAACCTTTAAAGGACTCGCTATGACTCTTACTCCCGACCAGGTGACTGAAGGGGAAAAGGTCTTAGAAGAAACGATGAAATCTACTAAAGACTCTCAAGTCAAGAAAGTGGCAAACACCTCTCTTGAATTCGTGGAGCAGTTTGTCAAAAAACCTGGTGGAGGAAAAGGGCCCGCACCCAGATAGATAAGCTATGGCAGACAATCGTCCTGAGGAAATTTCAAGCCCGACAAATATTGACCCGACAAAGTCAATACAACCCGGTGAGCAAGAGCAATCGAAGCCAACCGGTGACTTCCAATCCTTTATGAAGGAAGGGCAGGGTCCTCAATCCCCTGGAACAAAAACAGAGGGTCCAACCCCCTTTGATTTAGCTGCCAGTGGGCAACAAGCTGTGACTCCAGGCCCTACAAACGAATCGATTTTAGGGCAGATGAACAGCACCGCCTCTGTTTTGGGAGACCTTCAAAACCAGCTAAATAATAAAAATCTCAACCTGAGACAGTCGCAAAAATACCTTCTCCGCAATAAACTAACGAGTGCGAATCAAAATATTCGGGCAGCAGCTAGTAAGGCAGGAGTGGACACTGGTCCTCCCCTGTCCCAATTCTCTAGGCAAAGTCCTATTAACCGGTTCCTTGGCATCCTTACCGACTCTCAAACTCAGCTGGCAGAAGCTCAAAACAAAATCCAGCAACTTAATATCAAAGGGCAGTCGGTTAGTCCCGGAGAGATCCTCCTTATCCAGGTGAAGCTCTCAAAGGCCCAGCAAGAGCTAGAGTACTCTTCGGTTCTCTTAAGCACTGCAACAAGTGATATTAAAACCCTCTTCAACATCCAACTATAGATACTGAAAACACTATAGCTGTAACTCAGGGACAAAAGTGATGGCAAAAAGCTTTTAATTGCGAGAGCATTTTTTTCTTGAGGATTCTACTCTATGATACGTCGGGCTGCCATGTCCATTGGCATGGCAGCCCGACGCATCAAAAAGATCGCTAAAGACTTACCTTAAGTGAAGTAATAATAGTCTCTTCTTCAACAACCATCTCCTGACAAGCACCTCTATAGCTGAATTAGTTTAAAATAGTAATAATTGGACAGAAGATTTTCATTGAAAATGAAGCGCGGAGAGCGAAGCTGGCTTCGTGTAAGCCAGCAA
>JAGROK010000118.1 GCA_020440285.1 Chlamydiia bacterium
GGAAAAAGTTGGCAAGTTCAACGACCTCTAAAGAAGAGGAATGAGCGGTATATACCGCTCATGATTCAAAACTTGAGAATTTCCCAAAGTCAGCGCTTGAGGTTTCATCCTATCGAAGCAGCCTCCTATCCAAGAGATAGGAGCGATGCAGATAGGGTTAAAGATCAAGATGCTGACGCAGGGAAAAACCAAGTTTTGAATCATGAGCGGTATATACCGCTCATTCCTCTTCTTTAGAGGTCGTTGAACTTGCCAACTTTTTCCCTTTCTTTTCTTTCTCCTCCTTCTTTGGAAGGTCTTCATCGGTAAAAGTTAGCTTATCGTCTTTAAAATCAATGACAATTTGACGTGGTTCATCACCTTCAAGGAGGAGTTTTTCAGCAAGAGGATCTTCTAGATACTGTTCGATAGTGCGGCGGAGGGTACGTGCACCCATCTCAGGTTGGTATCCCTTGTCGACAAGGTGAGCTTTTGCTCCATCGGTGAGACGGATGAAAATATTTTTTCTCTCAAGTCGTTTGCGCAGTTTTTCCACTTCAATCTCGATGATTTGTGTGAGCTCTTTCTTATCAAGGGCTTTGAAGATGACAAGATCATCAAGGCGGTTGATAAACTCTGGCTTGAAGTGTTTTTTTGCTGCTTTGTCGATCTTTTCTTTCATCGTATCGTAGTCTGGCATTCCTTCTTGAACTCCAAAGCCCACCTCTGTCGAGCGGCGGATTAAATCGGAGCCGAGGTTCGATGTCATTAAGATGATGGTATTGCGGAAGTCTACTTTTCGTCCCATTGAGTCTGTAAGCTTTCCATCTTCTAAAATCTGAAGGAGGAGGTTCATCACATCGGGATGCGCTTTTTCTACTTCGTCGAAGAGAACAACAGAGTATGGCCGTCTTCGCACCTGTTCGGTGAGTTGTCCTCCCTCTTCGTGACCCACATATCCCGGAGGAGACCCAGTCATCCGACTCACGGCAAATTTCTCCATGTACTCAGACATGTCGACTTGGATTAGGGCATCTTCTCCACCAAACATGTGGATAGCAAGTTGTTTAGCGAGAAGGGTTTTTCCCACTCCTGTTGGCCCAAGGAAGAGGAACGCGCCGATCGGGCGGTTCGGATCTTTAATGTCTGCTTTGCTCCTTCTAAGAGAGCGGCAAATGGTATCGAGAGCTTTTTCTTGTCCTACAATATGATCTTTCAAAATCTCATGCATTTTAAGGACTTTTGAGGCTTCTCCTTCAGTGAGGCGTGACATGGGGATTCGGGTATGTTTTGCGACAACAGAAGCCACATCATCCTCATCGACAACCACTTGGTTTTCTTCTTTATTTTTTTCCCATTCTGCTAGGGCTTTAGCAAGTTTTTCGCGGAAGGTTTTCTCCTTATCACGGAGGTTTGCCGCCTTTTCATACTCTTGCTTTCCAATCGATTCTTCTTTTGCCTTTCTTAGCTCTTCGATTTGAATTTCAAGTTGATGAATCTCTTGAGGTTGGTGGAGCATCGAAATCCGTGCTTTTGCTCCAGCTTCATCAATGAGATCGATCGCTTTGTCAGGGAGGAAACGTCCTGTAATGTATCGATCAGAAAGATAGACAGCACTTCGAATCGCTTCATCGGTGTAATGACACTTGTGGTGCTCTTCGTATTTTGTTTTTAGCCCCATGATGATTTCATTGGCTTCTTCAACAGATGGAGGGGCGACATTAATCTTTTGGAAGCGGCGCTCTAAAGCGGCATCTTTTTCGATATGTTTTCGATATTCATCAAGAGTGGTGGCTCCAATACATTGGATTTCCCCTCTTGATAGGGCAGGTTTTAAGATATTTGAAGCATCGATGGCTCCTTCAGCCGCTCCTGCTCCTACAATAGTATGAAGTTCATCAATGAAGAGGAGGATATTGCCATGCTTTTTCACCTCATCCATCACCGCTTTAATCCGCTCTTCAAATTGACCGCGGTACTTTGTCCCAGCAATCATCAAAGTGAGATCAAGAGAAATCAACTTTTTCTTTGCTAAATGATCGGGAACCTCGCCATTGACAATGGAATGGGCAAGTCCTTCAACAATCGCCGTTTTACCAACCCCAGCTTCTCCGATCAAGACAGGGTTATTTTTGCGACGACGACAAAGGATCAAGATTAAACGTTCCACTTCATGTTTTCTTCCGATCACAGGGTCGAGCTTGTTTTCACGGCAAAGTTCTGTTAAATCGTGCCCATAAGCACGAAGCGCCGGAAGCTTTTCACTTCCTGGAGGAGATGAGAGACGTTCTTGTCTTGGAGTCGAAGGAGAGCCCGACATTCCCATGGGAGGGAGCTGAAGGTTAAAGGTTTCAAGTTCCTTGAGAACCTCTTTCCTAACCTCTTTTAGATTAATATTAAGATTTTCAAGGATTTGGGTAGCCACACCATCGGTTTGTCTTAAAAGGGCAAGGAGGAGATGTTCGGTCCCTACATAGTTATGGTTAAGAGCGGCAGCTTCTTCATTCGCATACTCAAAAACCTTTTTCACTTTGCCGGTGAGCGCCGGATCGCCATAAACCTGAATCTCAGGGCCAAATCCAACAAGACGTTCGACCTCTGCCAAAACAGTATCATAATCAACATTGAGATTGCGCAAAACATTGACAGCGATCCCCTGACCTAACTTTAGAAGGCCTAGGAGGATATGTTCTGTTCCCAAATAATTATGATTGAGACGTTGCGCCTCTTTTTTCGCGAGTTTAATGACTTGCTTGGCGCGATTCGTAAACTTGTCGAACATGGCTTTGTATCCCTTACTAATTTATGTTATAATACTAATCCTACTTGAGATTAATACTTTAAGCTAAACTAATCAAGTGGTTAAGAGTCAACATTGAATTCAACTATCCCTTCTAAGAGGGTGTTTAAAAATTCATTCGGACATTAACGGAAAAGATCTTTTCCCCTATGAAACCAGTTTTCGACCCTCCGCAAACTTTTCAAAGTTTACTTCGGTCTCCAAACAGCTCTCCTAGGAAAAAATCTCTTTTTCCAACGCCCAAAGCAATTATTAAACACCCTCTAAGCTGCATTCTGCCTAGACTACTCTTTTTTTGTATACTCTCTGTTTTTTTATCCCCTTTTCTGCTACTTTTAACCTCTTTACCAAGTGTGATTAGCAATGTGGAAAATTTTAGATACCGGAACCCGCTCGGCTGAAGAAAATATGGAGATCGATCGTGATCTTCTTGAAAGGATGAAGCCCTCTGATTCTCCAATTCTCCATTTCTACGACTGGGAAGGAGATGCGGCAACGTATGGCTACTTTCTCGATCCCGGGAAGTACCTCAACCTGGAGGGGGCTAGAGCAAAGGGACTTTCCTTAGCGCGTCGTCCCACAGGTGGTGGCATCATCTTCCATGTCAGTGACTTAGCCTTTTCTGTGTTAGTTCCTGCCGATTTTCCTCACTTTTCATTAAACACACTCGACAACTACGATTTTATCAATAATAGGGTTAAAAAGGGAGTAAAGACTTTTTTTGAAAAAGAGCCGTCGCTCCTTCCAAAAGACCCCACCCCACTCGATGAGAGCTGCCGCCACTTTTGCATGGCAAAGCCAACGATTTACGACGTGATGCTAGAGGGGAGGAAGGTGGCTGGAGCGGCTCAGAGAAGGAGGAAGCAAGGGTATCTCCACCAAGGGAGCATTGCGATCGCCCTTCCAAAGGAAAGTTTTTTAGATGCGATCCTCCTCCCCAATAATCAGGTAAAAGAGGCGATGCTCTCCAATACCTTTTCCATTCTGGGAAGAGAGTGGACTCCAAATGATCTCCAAGAAGTGAGAGAAACCCTTAAACATCGAATTCAAGAGGAACTGACACAATGAAAAAAGCGATCAGCCCCACGCGGGAAGAAGATTACCCAGAGTGGTACCAACAAGTGATTAAAGTGGCGGAGCTTGCGGAGCACTCCCCTGTTCGAGGATGTATGGTGATTAAGCCGTGGGGGTACGCCTTGTGGGAGAATATCCAGAGGATTTTGGATCGTCGCTTTAAAGAAACAGGGCACCAAAATGCCTATTTTCCTCTGTTTATTCCCTTAAGCTATCTTGAAAAAGAGGCTAAACACGTGGAGGGATTTGCTAAAGAGTGCGCTGTTGTGACCCATCACCGCTTAGTTGAAAAGGAGGGAAAACTTATTCCTGACGGAAAGCTTGAAGAACCTCTTGTCGTTCGCCCTACTTCTGAGATGATTATCGGAGAGATGTTTTCAAAGTGGATTGAATCACATCGCGATCTTCCCCTTCTCATCAATCAATGGGCCAATGTGGTTCGCTGGGAGATGAGGACCCGTTTGTTCCTCCGCACCGCAGAATTTCTTTGGCAGGAAGGGCATACCGCCCATGCTAGTGAAGAAGAGGCGCGAGAAGAGACCCTTCGGATGCTCGATGTCTACGTTGATTTTGCAGAAAATAAGCTTGCAATGCCTGTCTTTAAAGGGGAAAAATCTGAGAGTGAGCGATTCCCTGGAGCTGTGGCCACCTATACCTTCGAAGCGATGATGCAAGACGGAAAAGCGTTGCAGGCAGGAACCTCCCATTTCCTCGGACAAAATTTTTCAAAGGCCCAAAACATTACCTTTCAAGATAAAGATGGAAATCAAATACCTGCGTGGACAACTTCCTGGGGAGTGACCACCCGACTGATTGGGGGGATGATTATGACCCATGGCGATGATGACGGCCTCGTCCTACCTCCCCGCATTGCTTCAGCGCAAATTGTCATTTTGCCCCTGATCCATAAACCTGAAGCAAAAGAAAAGGTTTTGGCCTACTGCCGGGAGCTAAAGAAAAAACTTCAGAAGATCCATTACTGCGAAGATCCTCTTACCGTTCAGCTCGATGAAAGAGAGATCCGGAGCGGGGAAAAGGTATGGTCTTGGATTAAGAAAGGGGTGCCGATTCGTATTGAGGTAGGGCCTCGAGAACTAGAAGAAAATCAACTCTCTATCGCCAAGCGAAATAAAGGGCACAAAGATTTTGAAAAGCAATCAGAGGAAGAGCTTCTTAAAACCATCACTCACCAACTTGAAGAGATCCAGCGCGATCTCTATCAAAAGGCAAAAGCTTTTCAAGAAAGTCATGTCAAAGAGGTGAATACTAAGGAAGAGTTTTACGATTTCTTCAAAAACGAGATAGGCTTTGCGAGTTGCCATTGGTCGGGAGATCCTGCTGTTGAAGACCTTGTTCAAAAGGACCTGAGTGTCACGATTCGGTGTATCCCATCTGACGGGAACAAAGAAAAGGGGCTCTGTCCCTTTACTGGAAAGGAGAGCCCCCAAAGAGTGTTGTTTGCAAAGTCTTACTGATACTGTTTCTCAGTCGATGCGATTTTAATCAGGTTATCCACCTGCGCAAAAAACTTTGCATCATTATCTCCATCTGTGCCGTTTGCCCAGACCTTAAGCGTTTTCAATGTCTTTTCATCAACACGGTATTTTGCTTTCTTGAGCATTTCTGAGGCCTCAGCAACGAGCCTTTGTGTTCGAGTTTGAGCCTGTGGTTTTGGAGCGCTTATGCGAGCCGCTCCATTTTGAGGAGCTGGTTTTGGTGCTTTCTTCTTCGAAGGGGCTAATTTTTGCTGCCCTACTTGATTAACCAGGTCAAAAACTGGGGTAAGCCCCTCTTTTGCTCCCGGAACATTAACCATCAGTGCAACAAGTCCACTTCTAAAGTTGGTTAAATCTTCAACATTCTTTTCTTTAAGAAAAGAATTTCCATCTGCTTTATTGATGTAGTAGTCTTGGATGTCTGTTGTCAGATTGTTTACATTGATTTTTCCAGACTTTACGGCGCCTTCTAATCTTTTTAGAGAAGAGGGGTTTCTAGTTTGCGCGTAAGAACTAACAGCGTCAAAGATCTGCTGTTGGTAGGGTCTGACGAAGTCAGAATATGATGTATCCATTATTTACTCCTTATTATTGTTTATAATTATCTATAACGGTGAAGGTAGGTGAAGGGGTCATGAGCATTTCAATGAGAAGTTTAAACCCTCCAGATTTCATTGTTTGCGCACCCCTTCTGATACTTTCCTCTAGGTTTGCATTGAGGTAGCAGCCATTTTCTTTAGCGTTTTGATGCGCCCAGTTGACGCGCTCTTGCGTTGAAAGGGGGATCCCATCAATGTAGTCGGAGTGAGAGAGAGTTGAGAGGATAAAAGGCTCTTCTTCTTCGAAGGTTTCAGCAGCAACTTCTAACCGGGAAGTATCTTCTTGGAGCTCCAGCCCTTGAAGGGCTGCAAGGTAAGGGGCATGGGCGAGCCTCCTTTCTACGCGCTCATCAGGGGTTTCCTGAGGGACACTTACTTGAGTAGCTCTAGCGGTAGGGACTTCATTCCTTTCAGCGTAAACCGTGCCAATCCGGTCAATAACACGCTGCAATATTGGCAATTCGTCGATTGAAGCAACCGTTTTAAGTCGCACAAGGGCATGATGCGCAGTTTTGAGACTTTCATCACTTTGTTGATTCAAAAATTCTTTATTGATCGAATCGAAAGGAATTTCTTTAATTTGAGGATTTTCTAGCCAATCGGCATTCTTGTTCCCAAATTGAAGGGAATAAGCCTGTAGAGCTGAATAAACGGGATTAATTTCTGACATA
>JAGROK010000119.1 GCA_020440285.1 Chlamydiia bacterium
AAAGTGTGGAAAAACCTCCTTCAGACCGATGAGGTTGTAGAAAACATGAACGATCAGAGTTTTGAAAAAAAACTCCAAAAGACCTTATTTTATAAAGATGTAACCGAGAAATTTTGCCATGCAAGAAACCTATCAATTTAAAGAGGGACGCCTTGTCATTCAAGATCCCTATTTAGATATTCAGATCGATACCCCTTTCACTCCATTAACTGTGCCGAAGGATTTCTCTGATAAGCCCCACCTCATTGTGAAAAGAGATCAAGGGGGGACAATCCTTCGCGCCTATTTTGAGATCGAAGGACGTTTTGAAGGGGAGTATGTTATCTACTATCCGAGTGGAGAAGTTGAGTCAGAGTGTTATTATGAAAAGGGACTTCTCCATGGCCCTTCCCGTTTTTATTGTGAAAATGGAACATGTCTTTCAGAAACTTGGTTCTATCAAAATAAAAAAGAGGGGAAGTCAACGCGTTATTATCTTTCAGGAAAATTGTGCGCTTTGGAGCGACATAAAGGGGGCGTTTTTCATGGAAAGCAAGAGTATTATTATGAAAATGGAACGGTAAAATCTCTCATGCATTATAAAAATGGGGTTTTAGAAGGCCCTGTCCAACTTTTTTGGCCTAATGGACAGAAAAAGAGAGAGGTTGCCTTTCAAACAGGACTTCGGGAGGGATTTGATCGGATGTGGAGCCAAGAAGGAATTCTTATCGATGAAGGAAAATATCAAAAGGGGGATCCTGTTGGTCTTCACCGCCGCTTTTATGAAAATGGAGCCCCACAAGAGGAGCGTCATTATCACTCTCCAAAAAGATTTGATAAAAAAGAGTGGGATCACAGTGGCACCCTTTGTTTAGAAGGAAGGTATGATCCTTCTATGCAATATGTGGAGAGAAGTTGGAAAGAAGGGAAAGAGGTTACCAAGATGGGGGAGTGGGATGGAAGTCGGATTCAATGGAAGAGCAATGGTACAAACTGATCTTTTTGAAACGCGCTATCCTAACCTTTCATTCCTCCTTCGGTTTCATGAGATTGGTCCTATTTCTCCCAAAAGTGAAGTTGTTGAGATCGACTATTTAGAAAAACTTGATGTTGTCTATGTCTATGGGCTAGGGCTAGGAGCAACTTATCCCTCTTTAAAAAGGTGGCTTAGTGAAAATCAAGAAAGGGACCTTGTCTTTATCGAAGAAAACCTTGGAGCTGTTGCTGCTTTTTTGCAATCAGAATATGCAAGTGAAATCCTTGCCCATCCTCAAGTTCACATCCGCTTTAATTTAAATAAAAAGCGTCTAAATGCATTTCTTAAAGAGTGCGCCGAGTCCTTTCCCTTTGAAAATATTGGAGTTTTTGCCACCCCTTCAAACATGGGCTCCCGTTTTTATCGCCTTCGTCTCAAACTTCATCGTTATACAACGATTCAACATGCCCTTTTCCTTGAAAACCACTATTACAACCTCTTTTTCAATAACCTCCATGAGAACTTTTATCGGATGGAGACCGCTTTTAATGGGAATGGATTGAAAGGATCCTTTCAAAAAACTCCCGCGATTATCTGTGGGGCAGGCCCTTCTCTTGCAAATGATATAGAAACCCTTCGCACTTTAAATCATCAGGCATTGATTATCGCCGGTGGTTCAGCGATCACGGTGCTGAGCCATCATGGGATCGAGCCCCACTTTGGAATGGCGATCGATCCCAATGAAGAAGAGGTCAAACGATTTAAAGAGGCTTCAACCTTTGAGGTTCCCCTCCTATATGCCACCCGCCTTCATCCCGATATTTTTCAAACCCGCAATGGTCCTCATGGCTATCTTCAAACAGGGACAGGAGGCGCGGCAGAAAAGTGGCTTGAAAAAAAACTTCAACTGCAGCTTCCCCCCTTGCAAGAAGGGTTTACGATCGAAGCCCTCTCAGTAACCACCACAGCCATCGAATTTGCTGCAACACTTGGGTGCGATCCCATTATCTTGCTCGGAGTTGACCTCGCCTTTACCGGTGGAAAAACCTACGCCTCGGGAGTAGCCTCCTTTACAAGCAAAAAAAAGGAGCAAGAGGTCCGCACTGGGGAGCGCCTTCTTAGAAGAAAAGATATCTACGGAAATCCTATCCAAACCCTTGTTAAGTGGGTTATGGAATCTTCAGCGATCTCAACCTTTGCAAAATGCAACCCTCACATCAAGGTCATTAATGCAACTTCAGGAGGAATGGGCTTTAAAGACATTCCCCACGCCCCACTTAATGATATTAAGATGCCTTTTTCTCAAGACCTTTATGCCAAAGTGCACCAGCTCATCCAAACCCATCCCCTTCCCGTCAAAAAAGGGAAGATAAAAAAACATCTAAAAGAGCTAAAAAAGAGTCTGCTTAAGGCAAAGCAATGCATCGAGATGGCCCATGAAGAACTTGAGAAAACAAAAGGGACATCAAAAGAGCCTGAAACGGGGCGCCTGATTTTCGCGCAGCTCGAGCTTGAAACTCTCGATGCCTATACCTGTTTTCTAAAAGATCCCGACCAGACATTTCTCCCCACCTTAGAAAGAAGGTACCGTCCTCCTTCGTGGAAAGAGATCGATCCCACCCTCAAGTGGCACTACCTCCACGCTAAGTGGAGCGCCTATGAAGATCTCGTTTCATTCTATCTACGTGTTTTGTAATTATACCGATCATGATTCAAAACTTGGTTTTTCCCTTCATTAGCATCTTGATCTTTAACCCTCTCTCCATCGCTCCTATCTTTTGGATAGGAGGCTGCTTCGATAGGATTAAATCTCGAGCGCCAAT
>JAGROK010000120.1 GCA_020440285.1 Chlamydiia bacterium
ATGGAGAGAGGATTAAAGATCGGGATGCTGATACCGGGAAAAACCAAGTTTTGAGTCGTGATCGGTATACATCGGTCGGTCCCCTATATGTATTTTACAAACGGTGAAATTTATAAATAAAGACAAAAGATAAAAAATTTTAATTCGTAGATCCCTCTTTAAGGAAGTGAGATCGCATAGAAAAACACAAGGCACTCAGTTCCAGGGTTTCTAAACCCAATACTTGCGTTTGACATGTGGTAAAACATGGCTCCAAAACGAGAATGGTTTTTAAAGCGGTAAGAGAGCTCTGCTGAAGAGCGAAATTCTAGGGGAAACCCTAGTTCCATCCCTCCTCCCTTAATATAGATCCCAGGGGCAAAGCTTGGGGTAAAGACAAGGTAAGGGGTCATAAAAAAGTCAAAGGCGATCCCTCCAAAGAGGTAGCCAGAGCCTTGCGTGGTTGCCATCACTCCGACCAGAGGGCGAAAAAAAAGCATTGGATTTCGATAAAAGGAGTAGTCTGAGCGGTACTCGACTTGAAAATTTACACTCTTGGTATTTCTTACGATATTAAAAACTCCCGCACCAACATTTAAGAGCTTTGAGTCTTGAATCGGGGGGCGCTCCTTCCCAAGTAAAAAGAGAGGGAGCAAAAGGAGGAGTATTGCTTTCTTCATGAGAGGGCCTCCACAATGGCTTTTCCAAAAACGGGTAGATCAGCAGGGGTGCGAGAGCTAATCAAATGTCCATCAATCACAAGCTCTTGATCCTCCCAAATCGCTCCAGCATTTTCAAGGTCATCTTTAATGGCTGTTGTTCCCGTAACCTTCTTCCCTTTTAAGATCTTAGCAGAAATAGGGACCCACCCTCCATGACAGATAAAAGCAATGACCTTTTTTGCTCTGTCCATCTCTTGAACAATATGGATGACGTCAGGAAGGCGCCTTAACTTATCTGGAGCAAACCCTCCGGGAATTAAAACGGCGCTGAATTGATCTTCCTCTATATCACTAAATGAAACATCGCTTTTGCAAGGATACCCATGTTTTCCGTGGTACGTCTTCCCCTTTTCCTCCCCCGCAATCACCACCTCTAATCCCCCTTCTTGCATGCGAATAACAGGGTACATGAGTTCTAGGTCTTCAAAGATTTCATGCACAAGGGCGACAACTTTTTTCACTTTTCTTCCTTTACTGAAAACATTATGCAGAGGTCTGCTTTGCTTTTGCCTTCCCCTTTTTAAAAATAATTTTCATGATCCCATCCCTGTAGAGTGCTTTAGGGTCTTCAGAAAGGAGCGCATTGACCGGAATCGGAACCCGGTAGGAAAAGGAACACCTTGCCTTTCGATAATACTTTCGCTTTTTCTCCTCTTCTTTTTTCTCCCCTTCGATCAGGAGGTAGCCATGGGCATGGGTCACACTAATATCTTCTGGAGAAAGGCCTGGGACCGCTGCTTCAATTACAACACAGTCCTCCTCTTCGTAGACAGAAAGCCCCGATGCGTGGGGGACAAGGGTAAAATCTTCTTCATCTACGTTGAAGGAACCAAGAGGAAATTTTTTTGTTACCATTATGCTTATCTCCTGTTTCTATAGGAGGGTATTTTGATCTCTTTTTTCTGTCAAAACTTTCGCTTGAAAACCCTTTTTTTGTTAATCTATTGGGCATGCTAACACTACTTGAAAGACTCGCTAATCAATTTCCTGAAAGTTCCCGCTCGACTGTGCGCAAATGGCTCAAAGGTGGACGGATTCTTGTCGATGGGGTTAAGGTGAAAGAGCCCCATTTCGTTCCAAAAGAAGGGGCAACCATCACCCTAAGGGAGAAGCAAAAATTCCTCGAGCTTGAGATTGAGGTCCTTTATGAAGATCCCTTTCTTGTTGTTGTGAATAAACCCGAAGGGTTACTTTCTGTAGCGACTGCTTTTGAAACAGAGGAAACGGTTCATGGAGTCCTTAAAAAACACTATCCCCGCGCTTTTCCCGTTCATCGCCTCGACCGAGAAACCTCCGGAGTCATGGCAATGGCTTTGACCGAAGAGGCCCAAAAGGGGCTGAAAGAGCAGTTTCATTCCCACTCGATTGAAAGGAAATACCAAGCCATCGTTCGAGGACAACTTGAAGGGAGTGGGACCTGGAAATGTCGCCTCCTTGAAGATCATAACTATTATGTCCGCCCTCACCCCAAAGGAGCTCTTGCAATCACCCACTATAAGGTTATCAATACCCGAGGAAAGACAACAGCTGTTGAATTCACCCTTGAAACAGGAAAAAAGAATCAGATTCGATCTCAAGCCCTCCACGCTGGCTACCCCATCCTCGGCGATCAAAAATATGGGGATACTGCCTCAGGGCGCCTCCACCTTCACGCCTCCGAGCTCATATTCATACATCCGATCACCGGAAAAAAGATGGCATTCAAAACGTCTCCATCATTTGAATTTTTTAAATAAAACCATTATAGATAGATTCATGAAACGACTGTATAGAGATCGATGGGACAAGAAGGTGGGTGGCGTTTGTGGAGGGCTAGGGCAGCTCTTAGGGCTTGACCCAACCATTATTCGCCTCCTTGTCGTGATTATCTGCATCTTTACTGGGGTCCTTCCCCTCCTTGTCCTCTATATCATCGCATGGATCCTTATCCCCCTAGGGCCTCCTACATACATTCAATTTGAATGTAGACGTCTTTATCGCTCCGTTCGCGAGAGAAAAATTGCTGGGATCTGTGGAGGGATTGCAGAGGGTTTAAAAATTGATGCGACAATTGTCCGAATCGTGATGCTCTTTGCGATGCTCCTTACTGGATTTTTCCCCCTCCTTATTGCCTACATCATTGGGATCGTCATCATTCCAGAAAGACCTGACGAGCATCCTTAAAATTATACTTTTATACCGCTCATGATTCAAAACTTGGTTTTTCCCTTCGCCAACATCCCCACCTTTAACCTCCTCTGCATCGCACCTATCCACCTGAATAGGTGCTGCTTCGAGGAGATTAAATCTGGGGCGTTGGCTTTGGCAAAACTCCA
>JAGROK010000121.1 GCA_020440285.1 Chlamydiia bacterium
ATCTTTCCACCGAAAATTTTACGCTCGATCTTGCTGGCTTACATGAAGCCAGCTTCGCTCTCCGCGCTTCATTTTCAATGAAAATCTTCTGTCCAATTATTACTATTTTAAACTAATTCAGCTATATGTGAGAGATCCAGACAAAAATCTAATCGAAATTTCCAACTACAGAGATTAATCCATGCCGATTATCCGGCCCCAGGATCTTTTTTCGGGCTCGTGAGGCTTCTCCTTAAGGAAGAAAAGGAGGATAAAGGCAAGAACAAGGGTGAAGGGAAAGCTAAGCATTGCAAAGTGGTAGTCTGAGATGGAATAGATCGGGATGCCCCCTTTTGTAGCCCCCGACCATCGAAGGTCTAAGAGAACCCCTAGAAGGGGTTGCATCACAGAGGTTCCAACAGCAACGCTGAAGTTGGTAATGGCAATGCTGGTCCCTTTAGCCTCGATTGGATTGAGCTCAATCCCTAGGGAGAAATTCAGGAGCTGGGCGGCTTGGAAAAAGCCAACAAGGAATAGGAAAGTAAAAACAAGAAAAAGAGGGAGATGCTCCACATAGATCACCGGCAAAATAGAGGCGCAGCATAGCAGCGTGCTCGCATAAAGAAAGGGCTTTCTCCTTTTAAAGCGATCAGAGATCAAACCAATGATTGGTCCTCCAACAATCCACCCCACAAAAATCATCGAAACAGCAAATCCTGCAACATCTTTAGAAATTTCGTAAGCCTCTGTTAGAAAAGGGATACCCCAAAGAGAGGCAAAGGCTGCTGTTGTCATGTAAAAGAGGAGGGCAATCAACGCATTAAGCCACGTCTTCGGATTGGATGCTACGAGTTTTAGGTTATGCAAAAGGTCTGAGGAGCCCTTTTGGGGACTTTCCTTTTTTTGTTCGGGCTCTCTACGGATAAAGAGAAATAAGATGATCGCAAGGAAAATTCCAATAAATCCAAAGGCATTGACAGTTGCGCGCCAGCCAAAATTTTCAACAGCAAAGCTCAAGGGACCTTCGGCACCTACGGCACCTAGCATCCCAATTGAGTTTCCAATTCCAACAAGAAGAGCAAGTTTCTTCGAAGGAAACCAGTGGGAACACACATAGATCATTCCCACAAAGGCAAAGGAAGAACCGATTCCCATGAGGAACCGGCCAAACTCGGCAGGGGGAAGGGTCTGAGCCATCCCAAAAAAGAAGCTTCCTCCTCCACAAAAAAGGGCGGCAAAGGTAAGGAGTTTCCTCGCCCCAAACCGATCCATTAATAGCCCCACAGGGATTTGCATTGGAGCATAGGCATAGAAGAAAAAAGCGCTCAGGGTCCCTAGCTGAGCGGCCGTTGTCTTAAAAGAGCCCATAAGCTCTTTGACCATGATCGAGGGGTAAACCCGAATGAAAAATTCATAGAAAAGAAAGAGGACGGCGAGGCCCCATACCCAATAAGCGGTGGCAGACCTTTTCATTAAAGCCCTTTAAGCTGATCAATGTAAAAAGCACCAAGAGGAAATTCTTTTCCATACTCTTCTCCCTGGCTTTTCTTAGCAAATTGATCGATGATCTTATTGGCTAAAACTTTTCCGAGCTGCACCCCTTCTTGGTCAAAGGAATTAATATCCCAGATAAAGCCTTGGAAGGCTACTTTATTCTCGTAATAGGAGAGAAGAGCCCCCATAGTATAGGGATCACATTTTTTCGCAAGGAGAACCCGATTAGGACGATTTCCTGGGAAGAACTTATTAGGGTTGTCACTTTTCTCCCCTGTTGCAAGACCAATCGACTGGGCAAAAAGGTTGGCAAGAAGTTTTTCCTGAGAAGTCGTTTCTTTAAAAGGGCTATCTTCTTGGAACTGATTTTCAGCAAACCCGATAAACTCAACTGGAACGGTAATTGTCCCTTGATGAATCAGTTGATAAAAGGAGTGTTGTCCATTTGTCCCCACCTCTCCCCAAATAATGGGACCTGTCCAGAAGTCCACTTCATTTCCATGGCGATCAATTCTCTTTCCATTTGACTCCATATCACACTGTTGCAGGTGAGCAGGAAAACGAGACATCGCCTGGGAATAAGGGATAATAGCTGTTGTTGGAAGATTTAAGAAGTTATGGTTCCAAATTCCTAAGAGAGCTGAAAGAAGGGGAAGGTTTTTTCTAGGGTCCTCGGAAAGGGCCACCTTATCCATTGAATTTGCCCCTCGCAAAAACTCTAAAAGCTTTTCCATCCCAAGAGCAAAGGCAAGCATCACACATCCTACCATAGAGGTTGCTGAATATCTCCCTCCTACGTAGTCCCAGATATAAAAAGACTTCCGGTACTTTTCAGGGTTATCCATTGGACTCCCCTTTCCTGTGACTGCTAAAAAGTGATTGGTCGGAGAAAGTCCTTCTTCTTGGAATTTTTTTCGAATAAGCTCTTCATTTGTCAACGTCTCAAGGGTTGTCCCCGACTTAGAAACGATGACAACAAGGGTTTTATTTAAGGGGACTTTTCGGATCACATTTGCTGCATCATCAGGGTCAACATTAGAAATAAAGTGAACCCGTTTTCCCGGCTTACTAAAGGCTTCAAGGGCAAGATAAATTGCTTTCGGACCAAGCTCAGAGCCCCCAATCCCCACTTGAATCAAATCAGTAAATTCATCCTTTCCTAATCCATCAAAAAAGGCCTTGAGCTTTTCCATTTCAGCATACGCGAGGGCTGCAGCCTGTTTTGCCTCTTCTCCCTCTGCTGCACGATCAAAAAAATCACGCATAGCTGTGTGCAAAACCATCCGGTTTTCACTTTCAAATCCCTCGATCTTATTGATCACCTCTCCATTTTGCATCGAAGCCATTTTCTCATGGACATTAGCCTCTTTGGCTAGTTCAAAAAGAGCTTCCATCACTTTTTCATTCACCCTTTCCGTTCCATAGCAAAGCTTGAGATTAAGAGATTCCACCATCATCTCTTCAAGCCTTTTTGGAGTAAGGGCTCCATTTTTAGAAAGGTCTATCGGCTTTTCTGCAAGCTGCTTGAGCTTTTCAACTGAACTGTATTGATTAAATGCTGACATCTTTGTTCCAAACAAAATACATAAATAATTTACACATATCTTATTTAGCCAATCTATGCAAGATAAGAGAGTGATCAGAGAGCGCCTCATCGATTTTTTCAATATCATGCATCGGAATCATCTCTGTCTCTCCTCCTATCTGGCTTAAGAAAAGAAAAGGACCCTCTTTGATCCCTTCACGTTCTTTTCCATGAAAATGGTTATATGGAGCACTTGTCGTTAACTCTACACCTTCTAAAAGGGATGAAGCAAACCCTTTTTCTCTAAGGTATTCCTCAAGCTCAAGATCCATTTCTCCCATTAAGGTAACTTTTTTTCCTCCAAAATCACGAGAAAAAATCTCATCCCAATCTTCTCTTTTTGGAAGATAAGTGGACACATAAACTCTATCTACCGTCTCCATAATAAAATATCCCCTCTCCATAAATCCTCCCTGCTTTTTAAAGGAGATGTACTCAGGAGGCTTCACCAATTCTCCTCGAAATGCAATAAAAAATGAGGCATCTTCTCCAAGAGCCTTCTCTCCCATTCCCGTAAAAAAGAAGTGGTACTGATCCTTGAGCAGCCCCGTAAGGGAAGAAGCGTTCCATCGATCAATTTCAGGAAGAAAGACAATGTCAGGATTGTTATCTCGAATCGTAGAAACGAGTCGGTCAAAACGCTCGCCTCCTAATGCAACTCCCCCTTTCTTCAAAGGATTGAGCCCAGAAAGCATCCGAGGATTCAAGAGAAAAAGTTTTGGCTTTTTTGAAAGCTCCCCGTCAAATGTCCCACACGTCACTCGATATGAACGACTATGAATTCCATTTGCAACCGCTGCCATCATGGAAGCGCAAGTAGAAAAAAGAAGGGTTCCCATCCATGCTGGTGTTGCAATAGCAAACCGCATGGCTCGATAGGCAACCTCTAAGACAAGGGAGTTTGCTTGCCCATATTCACCAACATGAATCGGAGTAAATGTCTGCAAGACACCTCTTTTGCAAAAACAATTGAGCTGGATGACACGTGATGCAAAACTTGAAATAGCCTCACAAACACCATCTCGATAGGATTTTTCCCCACTAAAAAGAGAAATCCCTTTCTCTTCACCACTCTCAATTCCTTCGACACTCATCCTCTTCTCCAAATTCGCATTATTAAGAGGAAAGGATCATGCACGATTGTATGTATTCACGGCAAGATTAATCAATCACAGCGCTGATTCCTTTGTGATCGCTTAGTTCCTGCCCCAAAGTTTCATAGGTTTCGTGAATCGTTGTTCGAAGACTTACATCTCCTAACACAAAAACCCCATCAATCGATTCTGGATTTTCCCTAGCCCCTTTTTCTAAACCATTGATGCACGTTTCAACATTTCCATACTCTTTTTGAACAATGTCTTCAAACCCTTTGGATTTAAACGCTTCATGCTCCTCTGTTCCCCTTTGGATATTACTATCTCCAAGAACTACCCAACCCTTTCCGTTTTGATTTTCATCCACAATCTCCATAATCTCTAAAAGCTGCTGCTGCCTGATCTTTTCATCTTTTGGGTGAAGGTGAATATAGAGGTAGTTGACCTTTTCCGTTTCAACAAAGAAATAACCTCGGTAACAGAATTTCTGATCTCCTTCAGTTGGTACGTTAGATGGAAAAAACTTTGGCTCAGAAACAATAGGCTCTCGAGATACCACAGCCATCGAGACATCCATCCCTAATGCATTTGATCCTATATTGACAAAGAAATGTTTATAATCCTGTGCGAATAGGTCATAAAGTTTTCCCGAAAGGGTTTGGCTAAATTCGGAAAGGAAAAAGATATCGGGATTTACCTCTTGGATAAAGATTTTAAGGTTTTCAAGTCTCTCCCCTGCCCCTTTTACTCCACCAAATAGATAAGGGAGCCCCCCTGGAAACATACAGACATTTAAATGCAAAACCTTTCGAGTATAAGGGCGCACCTCTTCTCCCCTTCCTTCCCAGTAGGTAAAAGCGCGCGAGTGAAGGCGATTAGCTAATCCCTTTAGGAAAAATCCCCCAATAGCTATAAACATGCTAAGCGCCGTCCCCACCCCATAAACACCCACGTTCAAAATTCTACTAGCAACCTGCTGAGTCAATGCAGAATCATTCAAGGGGTTGAGAGCATACTTGTGAACATTTTGCACAGAGTACCAAAAAGGGCGCTGCATCTCGTTTGCAAGGAAATTTAATCCTTCCGCAATGTGGTCACTAAACACCTGTGGAGGGTATATCCCCTCTTCTATGCTTTCTCCAATCGATTCCATCGCAAGACTTTTGGTTGTTTTCAAAAATGTTAAACTAGAATGTTAACCCAAAAAGAATTAAAAAACGATTGCTGATTATCGCTTAGAGTGATACCATTAGCCTTTTTCCAAGCTCGGGGTATAGCGCAGCTTGGCTAGCGCGTCTGCTTTGGGAGCAGAAGGCCGGGGGTTCGAATCCCTCTACCCCGA
>JAGROK010000122.1 GCA_020440285.1 Chlamydiia bacterium
ATCTTTCCACCGAAAATTTTACGCTCGATCTTGCTGGCTTACATGAAGCCAGCTTCGCTCTCCGCGCTTCATTTTCAATGAAAATCTTCTGTCCAATTATTACTATTTTAAACTAATTCAGCTATAGAAGAGAGGAGGAGGTCGAAGTCGATATGGGATTCGACAACGTGAACCGCTTCTTGGATCTTTTCTTTATCCTCTTTTCGGATTTTGACAGTGTATGAGGTGATCATCTCCATAGCGCGGTAGCTGCTGACGGGGGCATAAAGCATGGGGATATTAGCTTTTTTAAGGGCTTCTAGAATGGTTTGGCGCGGGGGCGTCTCGCCGGTGAGGATCATCCCTACAGAAAGATCATCTTGAGGATTTTCGATCTTGACATCCCAGTGTTTGGTCAAGGTTGCGAGGATAATGTCCTCTCGATTGGAAGGGGTGATGATCAGTTGGTTGGGAAGGATGAGTTCTCGATAGTTTTTTAAGGAGGTAGCTACGAGTCTCATGTGACGAAAGTGGCGCATATGGTGCTCTTCCCCTGTAAGGAGCGTTGCTTTAAAGAGTGATTCGTAATCTTTCATTGTGGGATTGCTGAGGAAAGGATCGAACGGGATGCAGCCGAGGATGGGGATGTTCCACCGGCTAAGAGCTTTTTCCATATAGGTGAGGACCATCTCCCGTTTGTCGTCGTGGACTCGGTTGAGAATGACCCCAGCAATTGGAACATTTTCTGCATCGCATAGCGCTTTGTTTACTGCAAGGGCATCAAAGGAGGAGCCCAGCCCCCCTGAGGCAACGAGGATCATAGGGAGGCCAAGGAGGGAAGCAACGCGGGCATTGCTAAAATTAACAATCGAACCGACTCCCACATGTCCAGTTCCTTCAACAACGAGGGCATCGGTCTCTTTCGAAATCGTTTTGTAGCTCTCTTCGATTGCCCGTTTCATCCCCTCTTCCTTTACCTTTCCATCGAGGTAGTCGCGGGTAAATCCTCTGGGAAAGAGGATCGGGCTCATCAAAGCTTCGTTTTCTTTGAGTCCAAAGTGATCTTTAAAGAGGACCACATCTTTATCAACATGGATTCCTGTTTCGATTTCGACATGTTCTTGTCCAATAGGCTTGATGAAACCCACTTTTTTGTATTTCTTCATGAGCCCTGAAACAATGCCGAGGCAGGTGGTGGTTTTCCCGACGTGTTGCCCTGTTGCTGCAATAAAAAACCCTTTTTTAGATTTCACTCAGCACCTCTTCTTTTAAAATAGAGGCGATCGCCTCTTGGGTTTCGACAAAGATGTCAACATCTCCTTTAAGGGCATTGACCTCTTCAAGGGAAAAATAGCGGATGGGATCGGAAGAGGTGGGGGTGGGATTTCCAATAGGGGTGGCGAGGTAAATAAGGTCTAAATGCTCGTGGGCAGGTTCTCCTTTATGCTCTGGCATTTTGGCGATGAGACACATGTAGGGGCGCTCAAAAGAGTGGGCATTCCACCGGCTAACCCAGAGGTTTTCTTGCTGGACAAAGGAGATCTCAAGGGACGTTTCTTCTAACACCTCACGCCTCGCCCCTTCTGGAGGAGACTCGTTTTCTTCGAGATGCCCCCCAGGAGGGAGCCACTTTTGGAGCTTAGGGT
Organism: Chlamydiia bacterium; assembly: GCA_020440285.1. Taxonomy (GTDB): domain Bacteria; phylum Chlamydiota; class Chlamydiia; order Chlamydiales; family Simkaniaceae; genus Neptunichlamydia. Next base: position 1,626 of record JAGROK010000122.1, read on the forward strand.
GAAAAAGAAGGAGAACTTTTTCTCCATGAATGATGTAAACAGAGACGGTAAAATGTCTTTTCATACCTGAATCAATTGACGCGCTTCAGTTCGAATAATGTGTTTCACAAACGATTTTTTCTTATAGAGATCGGTTGCCTCTGTCGCCGCTCCTGTCACGACATCGTTGATCAACTTGTTCACCGGCCCTTTTGCTTGCTCTTTAGTGGCACTCACTAGCTTCTCAAAGAAAGAAACGGCCATTCCCTTCACTCCACTATGGCGCTCCCTCTCTAGTCTCTCAACACTTTCCCGAATCTCTCTAAGGCTAGCTCCATTCAAGGCCTCTTTAAGTGTAGTGAGTTGTTGAGAAGCCTGGTTGCGAACACCTACCTGCGCCTGTTTGGAGCGTTCTTTAAGGCCCCTGAACTGCTCCTCAATATTTCCTCTTTGACCTTGTTGGTAGTTGGCTAGGAGAGTAGCAAGCGGCTCGACTCCTTCTTGCTCTCCCATTAAAGTTCTCAGCTCTTCAGCTAGGTATTGAGGACGCCCTGCATCAAGAGCTTTCTGAAGCTTCCACTCAAAAATGGGGATTTTTTTCATCCGAAGGGTTTCTTCACCACCAATCAAACGAGAAAGTCTTACAGATAACTCATTAAGAGGCGCTAACAATTGTTCATTAAAGAGTTGATTGAGCTTGAATCCATTGTAAGAGGAGTGTCCATCGAGAAGGGTTTGGTGTTCTCGAAGCTCTTGCATAAATTGGACGGTTTGAGAGTAAAGGGTCGTTAAAGTCTCATCCTGAATCTCTTCTTCTCCAAGATGGGTTTCCAAAAAGTGGATCAAACTTTTGTTTCCTGAAGTGGAGTAGAGGCGCTCTTCAAGGAAGTAAATGTATTCTAGTGTGATATCAGCAGGGGGTTTTTGAATCTGGTCGATCCCTTTATTCACAACGGGGTTGACCTGATTTTCTAAAATTTCAGACAGGATTGAAGAGATTTGGTGTTTAAGATCTTTATGAAGCTCTTGCGCTTTGTGAAGGATCTCTGCATGGGTAGGTGGGTGTCCCAACGCTTGCTGAAGTGCTATCATCTGCTCTTCCTTAAGAAGTTGCCCTTTTTCTTGCATCCCATCATTGGCAATTTTGAGACCTCGGTAAAGCATTTCAAGCATCGATTCCTCATTTAAAAATGACTCGGCAGTTCCAATCAAAATGGGGGTGAGAAGGTCTTGGACTTTTCTCATTCCAATTCGGTTTGCTTGATCGAGGAGGGTGATCCGATTACGCTCTCTTTCTTCAATCCCTTCTCGGGTGTGTTCTTGGACAAGGGTGATCGTATGAATTAGGTTTTCAATGAAGGCTCGAATCGGCTCATTATCGAGGGTATCATTTTCCCTGACCTCCTCTTCTGTGTGGGCCCCATTTTTTAAATTGTCACGAAGCTCTCTCAGTTTTTCTAAGATCAACGTATCAAGTTCTGTTGTATGGCCAGAAGAGTTGATCAAAGCATCGATACTACTCTCGAGGATTTGCGTTCCCCCATCTGTTGCCCAAATCGTAAATTTTGCTCCCATCTGCATGGAGAAATTGACAAGTCCTTCAGCCATTTTTAAGAGAGCATATTCGGTATAAAGAAGGGTGTAGGGGATCACGGAGAGGATTTTTTTTATCACGCGGCAGATGGTGTTGATAAAATCAGGAAGAGAGGGGAATGCATCAGAGTTTACATTCATTTGAACGATATCAAACATCTCATCCAAGTGGCTTGTCCAATTTGCAACTTTAAGGTGTTTGATCGCTAAGTAAACCGTTTGTTGATCAACCTCAGAGGGGGGAAGACCTCCGTAGCTATTAGAGGTCTCAAGGAGCTTTTCAAGAGCATCTTCTTTGTTATAACTTAAGTTTCTCAGCTCTTCTGGAACAGTTAGGTCGCGATCTTCATTTCTCTTAAGGATGCGGGCCATTGCGCGCGTTTGGCCATTGTAGCTTGCAAGGCCTTGATTGAGCCCTTGCACCGGAATAAGGTGGTTATTGGTAAGTCGACCATCTGATTTGACCACAACATCTTGATAATAGGTCTCGATTAAAGTTTTAGAGATGGGTTCACTGCAAAGGTTAATGATCCATAAAAGGGTGGGAAGAAACCATCCTGCAAGCATCCCCCAATAAGGGTGGTCATCGCTGTTTGTTTCAATCAAGACCCTTAAGAGAACTTGGTAAGTAGCCTCATGAAGGGCCTCTTGCGCCTCTTCGGTATTTAAGTTGTGGGCGTGGTGAGCTCGAGCTTCCCTTATAGGGGCTTTGACAATCTCAACAAGAGCTCTTCCATGCTCATTGTTAGTATCAAACCCAAGGCCTTGCAAGGCCTGTTCGATCCGCTCTACGTCATAGTCTCGACCCTCTCCAGCAATGGCTTCAATGGCATCGACGTACTGTTTATAGGTTTGCCTCATCTCGCCAATCATTTCCTTGGCAATGTTATACCCTGCAAGAACAGAGGTGTTTTGGATCATCTCTCTTCGCTGCTTTTCAATTGCCTCTTTAAGAAAACGACTTTCCCATGGAGTTTGCTCATCTACTCCAAGCTTTTTAAGAACCTCTTGTCTCACATCAGGGGCTTTAGAAGGGGGTTTGGTTTTGGTAAATTCTGACTGGATCGATTGAAGTCTTTCTGAAGGACTTTTTACTTCTTCCTGAGGAAGGAGTGTTGCTCCTAAAGCGCTCTTTTCAATGTAGTTTTTAATCTTAATGAGGGCGTGAAGGTATTCCTGGTAGTTATTATTTTCAGCTCCTTTTCGGAGATGGATGTAGATCTCTTCCAGCTTTCTATCGAGGGTTTCTTGCTCAAGGGTACTTGGCGTTTGCTTACGAAGGGACTGGTGAGCCAGTGAAATCCAATCGTAGACTTCATGTGCCCCGATCTTTAAGGCCCCTCCCGCTTTTTGGAAAAGGGTGGGATCTCTTTCAAAGATTTGGATGGCAAGATCGATGTTTTTGACAAGTCCAGAGAGGTTTTCATGGTCTTGAGGGGTGAGCTTACCCTGGAGGCGGTAGATCTCTTCTAAGAGCTCATATTGAGCTATCGATTTCCAAATGATCTCGCAGATTTTTGTGTTATCCTTGCTGTAAGGGGTGCAGCTTTGGATCTGCCTGTATCCCCATTGAACGCACTCTTCTTTACTTGTCTCCTTAGGAAAACCTTCGAATTTCCTCTCCTTGGCGTTAACATAAACCATCGTGCTAAGGACTCTCATCAAATGGTCTTCTCTCATCCATTTGATCATCCCTTGAACCTCTTCATTTTCTCCGCTAAGAGATGCAGCCCCCTGAAGAAGTTTGATCCCCCATTCAATCTTGTAGCGGTTCTCAGCTTTTCCAGATGGTCCATCTGCAGGGGCAACACCCCTTTCAAGAGCGAAATTATAGAGAGCAATGTAATCGTCAAGGAGGACTTGTTCGGGTTTTATCTGCCCTTTTGCAAGGAACCCCAACCGAACACCAAGCCGTCCTTGAACATTATTATTTCCAATAAGCTCTTGCTGTTTTTTTTGGTGCTCTTTTTGAAGTCGGTAATCTTCTAAAATATCTCTAAGCTCAGGGTCTTCGGGGAGTTGCTCTTGATGGTCAGCAAAATGTTTGGCCCACTCAATCTGGAGCTTTTTAATTGTTTTCTCGATGTCTTGTATATTTTGTTTTCCTTGCTTACCTAATGCCCACGCAATTTTCTCTGCATCAGGGACTGTTTGAAGTGGAGCTTCGTCGTTATAGGCTTGACCATCATAGTATTGTAGTGCTTCTTTCTCCAGCTTAATTTGCCCTTCAATGGCCCCTTTTTGTTCAAAATTTGGGACATTTTGAGGGAGAATTTGGAGTTCTTCATACCTTTTAATTCCAGGAGGAGGGGCGCCTCCTACCCCTTTTTTCCGAGCGGTATCATAGAGAGATTTGAGTGTTTCATCGGTTTGAATGGGAAGATAAGCGGGGAGTTGGATAGGGCGCATTAAAAAGCGGTGGATGGTTTTTGTGAGAAGGTCGAGATCCCTGTAGGGTTTAGGAACCCTTTCATGGACAAAATCTTGGATTCCTTGATATTGAGCCCCATATTTTTCAAGAGCGCTCAGCGCTTTTGAAATTGCCCCTGCGCGGTCTTGATATGGGCGGTAGCATTGACGGTTTTGCCCAATCACGATGAGAAGCTGAAGTAAAGGGTGTTTTGCTTTTTCCACTTCACTTGGCCCCTTTTTCCCCACCTTTTCATCGTAAAGATCTTTAAGGTTTGAGGCGATGATCTCATACCCCATATGGACAACTTTTGCCGCAGGTGATCTAGAGCGCCTAGCTGCTTCTTGAAAAATAGAGAGAAGTTCTTTCAGTTCTTTAAGGGTCTCTTGAGCTGTTGGTTTAACTTGCGATGTGGGGGTAAATTTCTCTAGAAGCTCTCGAACTGTTGCGACTCGTTTTTGATAACCTTGGCAGAATTCAGAAGCCTTGCTCCTTTCTACTTCGATTTCTCTATTGTGTTCAGATTGTTTTTTTTGATCTGAGCCGCTTGTATCTGAAATGATATGAAGTTTTGTAACATCGGCAAAATAAAAATCAACGAGAGGTTCCCTGTCTGTCATCTCTTCAATTTTCTTCAGGTCTTGGATAATAGGCTTGATTAGATCCCACCGATCTAGAGAAGCCTCCGAACCATAAACAGCAAGAAGATTTTCAATATTTTTGATGGCAAGTTGCAAAAGAGGAGGAGCATCTTGATCGATATGTCCAATCACATCGCCAACCGTTCCTACTTGATCAAGAATGTCTAGTAGCCCACAAGAAAGCCAACCGTTTAGGTCTTTCCATCCTCCATTGCCCCACCTTTGGGAGTAAGGAACAGGTCCAAGTTGATCTGCCATCATTTCACCTTTTTTTTCAGAGAAAGATAAAGGTTATAGTTGATTCTGACAACAAAAAAATGTACACTCCCCGAGTAATGGAAGCCTTTGACAAGTTAATAGAGATTACAAATACCTTGCATGGCCCTAAGGGATGCCCTTGGGACAAGAAGCAAACCTTTCAATCCCTCCGTCCCCACGTCCTTGAAGAGGCGCACGAACTTTTAGAGGCGATTGATTTAGATGATACAAAGGGAATCATTGAAGAGTTGGGGGACATCCTTTTTCAGATCGTTTTTTTTGCAAAGATTGGAGAAAAGACAAGTCGCTTCACCCTTGAAGATGTGATCATTCTTGTCAGTGAAAAGCTTGTTCATCGCCACCCCCATGTCTTTGGAGATGTTGAAGCAGAGACGATAGATGATGTATTTCACCATTGGGAGAAGGCTAAGGCAGAGGAAAAAAAGGAGCGAAAGCATCCCCTAGAAGGGATTCCCAAAACCTTAGGGGCCCTTGCCCGCGCCCAAAAAATTGTCTCCAAAGCAATGCGTAAAAAGCTATCCCTTCCAGATAAAGAAGAGAGGGCTTGCGCTGAAATCACGATAGGGGATCAGTTTCTCGATCTCATTATTCAAGCAGAGCAAGAAGGGGTCGATGCGGAGAGCGCCGTTCGCTCAGCCCTCAAAAAGTACGAAGCTCTTTTTAGTTCTTAATGCCCCCTATTTCTGCAATTTTTTTAAGGTCAACGTTACAAAGTCTTTATGTTTGTACATTTTTTTAATCATTTTACGTTCCTTCTCGTATTGTTTAATTACGAGATCCTTTTGACTAAATGAGGCAAAGATTGGCAAAGGGAAGTTACTCAGAGATGTATGACCTAATTTACATTTATCTGAGAAGGTGAAATTTAAATCAGGATCATTGTATGCATATTTTCGATGAAAGCTTAGCGAATTGTATCTCCCATAGCCATATAGAATACCCAAAAAGAGAGGTTCTTCCAAGACTTTCTTCCAGAAGTCAGATTTAGGATCTCTGACATCTGCAACGACTTGGTGAGGTTCAAAGTTAATCCCCAAAACTTCCGTGAAAAGATCATAGTGTCCTTCTATGGTTGAAACAGTCTGCAAGATATTTACAAACCAAATCTCTGGCACTTTCGGGTTCTCAAGATTTTCCCTTAAAAAAAATGCAAATCGTTTAATATCCAATTGATTCTGAAAGGCACTCCACTTTTCCCAGTTTTTTGGAAGATCATAATTCTCTAAAATAACAGCTTGATTTTTTTGCTTTTCTGAGAGCTGGCTATAAAGAGTTTTCATTTCTTCTTCAGTGAAGAGATATATCGGAATAACTGTAACTGGTTTACTTCCACAAAGTGTGAATATATAGCTAAAAATTTTTATTTTAGTTATGATTTTTTGGATGACCTATTCATTGGATTTTAGAAAAAAAATAGGCTCTTGACTAGCAAAACAAATAGGAATATGTTGTTTTGCTATGAAATTCAGTAGGTTAAGTA
>JAGROK010000123.1 GCA_020440285.1 Chlamydiia bacterium
AGGCGGATCGAAAGGGCTTCTAAGGCTTGCACAAGAGAGTGGGGATTTTTGAACGATTTTAAGAGAAACTCTTTCAAAGGGGCGTTTAGAGGAAGCTCTATTAAGCGCCCCCTTTCTTCGATGATTTTCATCCGCTCTTCTTCTGCGGGTGGAGAGATCGGAAGGGTAATGCCCCATTCAAAGCGGCTGACGAGACGCTCTTCGATCTCTTCCAATAGATGAGGAGGTTCAAGAGAGCTGAGGATAATTTGCTGCTTTGCGGTGTGGAGGCGGTTGAAGGTGTGGAAAAGCTCTTCTTGGGTGGCTGTTTTGCGGGCAAAGAGGTGGACGTCATCGATAATCAGCACATCGATATCGCGATACGTTTTTCGAAAAGGTTGGAGGAGCGCTCCTCTGAAGGCGCGGATCACATGTTCGGTAAAGGTATCGGCTTTCACATAAAAGCACCGTTTGCCTAACAGCTGCAAAGCGCGCGCAATTCCCATGAGAAGGTGAGATTTGCCACTCCCTTTTGGGCCGTAGAGATAGATCGGATTGTAATTGCCCAAAGAAAGAGTTCCGGAAGCAAGTTCAGTGAGAATTTCGAGAGGGAGGTGGGATTTTTCGGTATGGACAAAGGTATCGAAAGTCGCTTCAGGCTCAAGAGGATCAGGAGCAAAGAGAAGACCATCCTCTACCTCTTGACTATTTTTTGGGGGATGTTCTTTTCCCTGGATGGAAAAATGGACCTTGATCTCTTTGCCACTGCCACTCACAAGGTGCTTAGGAAGGTGGGGAGTGACATACTCTTTGAAGTAGTTGATGTGAAAAGCGCTGGGGGCGTCGAGATAAAGATTTCCCGCATCAAACTTGATGACTTGCAAGCTTCGCAGCCACTCATCGACCGTTTTTTTGCCAAGCTTGCCATCTAAAAACTCAAGAAGATTGGCCCAGATCTTCATCCTACGACGTTACTTTTTTTTTTGCTTCACCAGGATTTCGCGACTGTTTTTGTCGGGTTTGCTCTGCCTTTTTGCCATGTACCATTGTTGCAGGATTTGGAGACCCATAGAAGAGAGCCAGTAAAGGTTGAGTCCTGAAGGGAATTTGTAAAAGAGGAAGGTAAAGACGATCGTCATAATCGTTCCCATCTTCTGTTGCTGTTGTTGCTGGTCGGTTAGTGGCCCCTTTTTCTTATTTTGCGCTGTTGCCATTTTCTGTTGGAAGAACATCACAACGCCCAAAAGAATCGGGAGGAGGTGGAATGTGGTTCCAATGAAGGGGATGGGGTAGCTCCACGAAAAGATGACATCAGGAGCGGTGAGGTTATCGATCCATCCCGGGATAAAACTTGCGCCTCTTAAAGGGAACGCAGATTTTAGAAGGTCAAACATTCCAAAAAGGAAAGGCATTTGGATGATAAGAGGAAGACACCCACCAAATGGATTAACTTTATGTTGCTTGTAAAAAGCCATGACTTCCATCTGGCCCCGTTTGGGATCTTTTTTGTGTTTCTCTTGGATCTTTGCAATTTGTGGGCTGATCTCTTGGAGTTTCAATGTCGATTTAATGGACCAGGCATTGAGCGGGTACATCAACATACGGAGGACTACGGTCAGCAAAATAATCGAAAAGCCCCATGATCCCGTGAGCGTATGAAACAGGTTCATGATAAAGTAGAGAAATTTCGCAAAAGGTTCAGAAATAAAAGCGAACCATCCGTGGAATGTTTGCGTCTGTGAATAGCGGGGGTTATACCCAGTGACACGGTTCGTGTAGGTCTCATCGACTTTTTTGAGGATGTTTTTATCGATTGGTCCGGCGTAGAGGCGGAACGTCATCGGCTCACTGGTTCGACGAAGGGGCATTAAAATCTCATACCCAGGATATTTGGATGCTGGGTAAAGGTCATGCTCAGAATCGATGAGGACAATTCTGGAAGGGTCTAAATTCCCAGGAATATTGTTTGCTTGGAAACCCATCCCGATATCACTTGTGGGGTCGACAATGAGAGTGAAGTAGCCGTTAGAGTTGGAGACCCAATCGGGTTGAAATGAGCTCATGGTCGTCGATGTTTTAGGGAGAGACAGTTTTTCAACGACATGCTTGGTATTCCGTACGGTGCTGTAGTTAATCGCAGGGGTGGGGCTTCCAGAAATCAGTTCCACTTCCGGAACACCTGAGTTGATCCATAGTCCCCGCGAATCTCCTTCGACTTTCACAGAAACATCCAAACAGTAGGGGGCATCTTTCCCTTCCTGAGGGAAGCGGTAGGTTTTGATGATCCTCCTATTGGGAAGACTTGCTTCGAGCTGAATCATCTCTTTGTCAAAATGGGTCACCTTGTAAACCGCATTTGCCGTCTCAGGATCTTCAGAGATCGTATTAAAGGCGTAATATTGGGGAGGGACAATATGAGGAGGGTAGCCACTATCATTGGCAATGCCCCGTCTTAAAAGAGGGTAGTATCCACCCATCTTGCCATCCTTCAAGGCAACCTTACTATCCTCAAAGATGTGATAGCTGCGCGAAGGAAATAGGGCGTTGCTTGTATATCTTTTGTCGATGATTCGATCAAATTGGATCGGAAGGACAACACTTGTTTCGTCCTGCTCACTTTTGAAGGGGAGGTTAATTTCGCTAATCGCTCCACCAAGAGTAGAGACAACGATCTGCATGGTCTCATTTTCAATGACGTAAAACTCTTGTCCTTCGAGCTCTCTTTTTGGGAGGGCTTCTGCTTTATAAGAGACATAAGAGGTAAAGTTGGTCAGTTTTGCCAGTGGCAGAAACGATTGGGATTGACCCCTATAGACGCCAACGGGGATGTATTCTCCATTTAACCGGTAAAGGACGATCCCATTTTCTTGGGGGAGTTTTGTCGGGAAAAAGAGAGAGCCATCATCATATTCACCAAGAGTCACTGTAGGAAGCTCTCCAAGAGGGAAAGTCACGACCTGCGCATCATGCATTCCCACTTGGGGAAGATAGGTGGAGACAATCGAGGGGTATCCCCCTGTGCTGTAGATCGCAAAATGGTCATCAGTGGCGGTGAGCTTTGCTTCTTGTCCTCTAATCACAACACTTTTAGGCCACTCTTCGCTCCATGACGTTGCAAAATAGGTTCCGGGCTCTGCCTGCACCGCCCAAGCAAGGGGCTCTCTTGATGAGCCCTCTTGAAAAACGCGGACAAGAGGGAGATCTTGATAGGAGGCGGTTCTTTGAAGAGCATTCTGCTCTTTTTCCACCCTTTTTTCTTCGGACAAGACGGTTTGCTTTTGTTTTTGAGCGTCATAATCGCTTTGCTTTTTCGATGCAAAGTATTGATTCACAAAAAATAGAGCGATTGTCATCGACATGACAAAAAAGATAAACCGTTTATTCATCACTTAAAACCCGTGTTATGTATAGAGACCCACCATAACACAATGAGAAAAATAGACCTAGCACATTCTTAAGCACCATATACCCATCGCACTTACATTTCATGACCGTGCCCGCGTGCGCATCCTATTACCCATATCTTTTTTGTTTGGTATAAAGCCTTTGAATAATCAACGTTGTTATAAGGTATTTACCACCGAGCTCACAGAGATCACAGAGGGGGAGTTTCTCTGTGATCTCTGTGAGCTCGGTGGTTTTTTCTATTTTATCTAAGGTGCTGGCATAGATTGTTTTGCAATACTTATGGTAATAGGATGCTTGAAGCAAGGCAACAACGAAATTTTCCCTATGGAAGGATGTAATAGTTGGTTTATATGCAATCGCCCTGAAAACTTAGGTTAATATTGTCCTTTGTGCTTTTTGAGCCAGTTGATGATGTCGTTAGACTCGTAAAGAGGTTTTCCGTTAATCATCAGGCAGGGGACTTGCCTTTTCCCTCCTTTTTGGATCAGCTCATTCAGGGCATTTTTATCGGTGCCGATATCTTTTGTAGGGATTGATTTCTTTTGGGAACTTAGAAAGTTTGTCACCTTTTGGCAGTAGGGACAAGAGGGGCGGATATTGAGTGTTCTATACCTGTTGAAAGTAGACCTTTTGGAGTCACCA
>JAGROK010000124.1 GCA_020440285.1 Chlamydiia bacterium
TATACCGATCATGATTCAAAACTTGGTTTTTCCCTTCATTAGCATCTCGATCTTTAACCCTCTCTCCATCGCTCCTATCTTTTGGATAGGAGGCTGCTTCGATAGGGCTAAATCTCGAGCGCCAATTTTGGGAAACTCCCAAGTTTTGACTCGCGATCGGTATATTTACTGAAGCTATAACCAATGCATTTTTTCCTAAATAATATAGTCGAGTTGAGAGTGTAACAAAGCGTGAGAGGCAATGTCAAAATGTTTATAAAGAAGTTTCAGAAGTCTTTCAATTGAAAAATTATGCTCGATTTGCAACAATCCACTATCGCGCTTCTAACTTTCTGGAGATGATGAAAATGAATTACATAAAGAGGGTGCTGTTCTTTCCCGTCCTCAGGAGCCAAAAGGGATCACTTCTTGCCATGAAGAAGAAGTGGAATACTCTAATTTGACAGCAGGCGTTATCTTCTCTGGAACTTTAACTCTTACCAGATCAGAGAAACTATCTCTTGCTGTTTTACTCATTGCTGGCTCAGGGCCAAATGATCGTAATGAAACAGTATTTGGACATAAGCCTTTTTTGGTCCTTGGGCTTCATGGTTTTTTTGGGATTAGTGATTTCACGAGCCATAGCAAAAGGTCATCATCGAGAAGATAGGACTGACCAGGTTTTGTACTGAGCCCTTTGTAGGTAATGCCACTTCCGTCAGGAATGTAACCTAATCGGAAATAGAGCCTTTGAGCAGGACCATAATCTCGGTAAAGCCCGACTCCAATGCCAATTTTATGATAACCCTCTTCGAAAGCAAAATTTTCGATGGATTGAATGAGGGCTTTTCCAAGTCCTTGCCTTCGGCACGTCTCATCGATCCAAATGGCATTCACTTCAGGGATATTTAAGCGGTTAAAGGTTGGGTTTTCCGACTTTCGAAGGAGACTGCCATAGCCCAGTATTTCATTTTGCTTTTCTATGACAAAGATAGTTCGAACGCCTTCTTCCTGCTCTTGGTGATAGGTTTCCCAAATTGCTTGAGTTTTTGCTGGGGTAGACCAGGGAAACGAAAATCGGCTGATGATTCTTAAAAGATCAGTCGAGCTTTGCATTGGGCGAATTAGAAAGCTTTCTTTTAGCATGACGCCTTCTTCCACTCCTTTGCAAAGATCCCTCCCATCAAAGACTATTTGACGACACTATCTAGTCGATTACGCGGGGATAGTTATGACAGCAGATGAAAAAAAACTCCGGATGCTGGATTCGAACCAGCGACCAATAGATTAACAGTCTACTGCTCTACCGCTGAGCTAATCCGGAATAAAGAACCCTATCTTAACCCCTCAGAGATTTTAGATCAAGAAAGACAAAATTTTTGTATTCAAAGCGGAACAAATGGGGTAAGATACCCATCTATGGATCAACTCAGTGGATTTATTGACAGTCTCGTTTTTGCAAGTGAGGAAACAGGTTTTACTGTAGCCCGGTTGAAGGTACCACGTCAGATTGATTTCATTACGATTGTAGGATCGATGCCGGGAGTGAGCCCTGGAGAAACCCTCCATTGTCAAGGCGTTTGGAAGCACCACTCCAGACATGGTCGACAGTTTGAAGTGCAAAGTTACACGGTCACTGCCCCGGTAGATCTTCTAGGCATTCAGAAGTATTTAGAATCAGGGATGGTCAAGGGGGTAGGGCCAGTCTATGCGAAACGGATCGTCGATGTTTTTGGAGTCAGCACCCTCGAGGTGATTGACAAAGAGCCTCACCGTCTCACAGAGGTGCCTGGCATTGGAGTCAAGCGGGTGGAGAAGATTCAAGCCTGTTGGGGAGAGCAAAAATCGATCCGAAGTGTCATGATCTTCTTGCAAGCCCACCAGGTGCGCCCTTCATTTGCGCAGAAAATTTTTCGCCGCTATGGGGAAGAGAGTATCGATAAGGTGAAGACAAATCCTTACGTCCTTGCCAAAGAGGTGTATGGAATTGGCTTTAAAACGGCAGATGAGCTTGCTCAAAATCTTGGGATTGCAAAAGACTCCCCTCTCCGTATCAAGGCAGGGATCGAACATGTTCTTTGGGAACTGAGCAATGAAGGGCATGTCTGCTATCTAAAAGAGGCCTTTATTCCCGAGGCGGAAAAGATCCTCGAAATTGATGGAGCCCTCATCGCCAAGGAGCTCAGTGCTCTCGAGGGTGAAGGGCATATCATGGAGGATGTGATAGAAGAAAAAGCGTACCTTTGGATCCGCCCCCTCTATAATGCGGAGTGGGGAGTGGCCCGTGAACTGAGCCGCCTTTATCAAGCCCCTTCTAAAATCCGCCCCGTCCTACTTGACAAAGCAATCGAATGGGCTGAGGAAAAACACCGAATTCGCTTTGCTAAAGAACAAAAAAAAGCGATCGCAAAAAGTTTAGAGGAAAAAGTCCATATCATTACGGGGGGGCCAGGAACTGGAAAAAGTACGATTACACGGGCCATTCTTTCTATCACTTCAAAGGTAACCGATAAGATCACTTTAGCAGCCCCCACTGGACGGGCAGCTAAACGGATGAGTGAGATCACTGGGAAAAAGGCCTTCACGATCCACAGCCTTCTTGAGTTTGACTTCAATGAGGGGGGCTTTAAGCGCACTCGAGACAATCCCCTCACCTGTCGCCTCTTGATTATCGATGAAGCGAGTATGATCGATACCCTCCTTATGTACAATCTTCTCAAGGCAATCCCTGACGAGACACGGGTAATCTTCATCGGCGATATCGATCAACTTCCAAGTGTTGGAGCAGGCAATGTCCTCAAGGATATGATTTTTTCAGAAACCCTTCCAATCTCCCGCCTCAAATGGATCTTTAGGCAAGGGAAAGGATCGCGCATCGTTGCCAATGCCCACCGAATCAATGCTGGATACTTTCCTGAAACAGAGCATGAAAAAGGGAGCGACTTTGCTTTTTTTGAAGTTGATTCTCCCGAAGAAATTCTGTCCAAGATCATCCAACTGATCGAACACCATATCCCTGAGAAATTTCCCTTTAACCCCATCGATGACATCCAAGTTCTCTCCCCAATGAAAAAAGGGATCATCGGAACCGATAACCTGAACCATGCCCTGCAGCAACGGTTAAATCCTCAGTCTCTCCATCTCATTCGGATGGGGCGCCACTTTAATATCCACGATAAGGTGATGCAAATCCGAAACAACTACGATAAAAAAGTCTACAACGGCGATGTCGGACGGATCACTGCGATTAACATGGAAGAAGGAGAGCTCACCGTCACCTTCGACGGGAAAGAGGTCCTCTATGACTTCTGCGATATCGATGAGTTGATGCTTGCTTATGCTGTTTCTATCCACAAATACCAAGGAAGTGAGTGCCCTTGCGTTATCATCCCCGTTCACACCTCCCACTTCAAACTCCTTTTCCGCAATCTCCTCTACACAGGGATTACCCGGGGAAAGAAGCTCGTTGTTCTTCTAGGAACAAAAAAGGCCTTGGCCATTGCTGTTAAAACGGACAATGTGAAGACCCGCTACACAGGTCTCCAACACTTCCTAAAGGAGTCTTTTTGCACACTAAATCTAGTACGATCATAATTAGGGCGTGTCATCGATTACACTTCGCTGCTTTAATCGATGACACGCCCTAGAGAGCGCTAAATAAAATGAATAGCCCAATCGCTGAAGTTATACCTCCAACTAAAAGAGAGATAGCTCCCCACAGCTTACTGAAACTCTCCACTTTCCCTCTTAATCCAAGTATCCATAAAGCCTTAGAAACAGCGTAAGTGGAAAAGGTAAACAGAAACACAAAAATAATCGTCTTAAAAATTTCGTATTGCACCGCAATTTCCTACCCTACTACTCCGAGATGCTAACTTAATTATTTAGGCTCTTGACTAGCAAAACAAATAGGAATATGTTGTTTTGCTATGAAATTCAGTAGGTTAAGTAAGTATAAAATTAGAAAAATTTTAGAGGTGTTTTGTAACGATTTAAATGCTTCTGTTGCA
>JAGROK010000125.1 GCA_020440285.1 Chlamydiia bacterium
TCTTTTCACCGAAAATTTTACGCTCGATCTTGCTGGCTTACATGAAGCCAGCTTCGCTCTCCGCGCCTCATTTTCAATGAAAATCTTCTGTCCAATTATTACTATTTTAAACTAATTCAGCTATATGCAGCACTAAAGGGAAAATAGGTTGCACTCAGGGGTTTAACAAATAGGACGATGCTTTTCTTTTCCGTTAGGTTTCGCCACTCTTTCCCCATTTTCTAAAGCTTTACAAGCGTGCTCGATATCTTGATAAAGGATATCGGCCATGTCACGGCTGAAATGTTCACGCACAACGACTCGGATCAGAGCAACCTCTTCTGCATTTGGTGGCATGGTATACGCAGCAATCACCCATCCCCGTTCCCGAAGCTTGCTTGAAAGATCGTAAACGGTATATTGCTTAATCGAATCTTTCAGCTTTACAGCAACGATTGGGAGCATCTGTGCTTCGTTAATCATCTCAAAATTTCCTGATTCCTTTAACTTTTTTGCAAGATACTGTGCATTTGACACGCAGTTATTCATAATATCAGTGTATCCTTCTCTTCCAAGCCGAAGGAAATTATAATATTGGGCAAGGACAAAAGCTGAGTTGCAGGAAAAATTGAGGGTATAGGTAGGCATCCACCCTCCAAGATAATTGACCTTGAAGACAAGTTCGTCAGGGAAATCAGATTCATCGCGGTAGATGATCCAACCAATGCCTGGATAAACAAGGCCATACTTATGCCCTGAAACATTGATCGATTTTACCTGAGGGAGGCGGAAGTCCCAGACAAAGTCTGGTTGGGTAAAAGGGGCGACAAACCCTCCACTTGCAGCATCAACGTGTAGAGGGATATCCCATCCCTTTTCTTTTTTGATCTTAACGAGAAGATCATTAATCTCTTGAATCGGGTCAGCTTGCCCAGAATAAGTGGTTCCTAAAATCGCTCCCACGGCAATCGTATTTTCATCAATTCTCTTTTCCACGTCTTCTGTCTTGATGACATACTGCCCTTTTTCAAGGGGAATGACTCTCATTTCAACATCAAAATAGCGGGCAAACTTTTCCCAACAGACGTGCACCTCTGCTCCAAAAATGATATTAGGAATAGCTCCTTGCTTTGTCCTTTCTTTCCATTTCCATTTGTGCGCTAAAAGGCCGAGCATGATTGCTTCAGAAGATCCAATTGTTGCAGAGCCAATGGATTTACATTCTTCAGGAGCATTGAAAAGGCGAGCGAGCATGTTAACACATCGGTTATGGATCACCTCTGTTTGGGGATATTCATCATGATCGATAAAATTTTTGTGGAGATTTTCCGTGATGATTTTCTCCCCCTCTGGTTCCATCCAAGTTGTCACAAAGCTAGCTAGATTAAGAGAGGGGTTGGCATCCATATTGAGTTCATCGTGGATCAGTTGATAGGCTGCATTTGCCGGCATACTTTTTTCTGGAAGCTCATATTTTGGAATATGCTCTTTAAAATAGCGCGAACTGTATGTAGAGACATGACCTTTTTCCGAATCGGTAAGTTTTTCTAAGTTATTTTTTTTCGTGAGCATCTTTTAATTTCCATGAAGGTTTACGAAAATGAATCATAAGAATAGGAGCTCCAATAAAAATGAGGATTCCTACAACTAAAAATAAAACATAAAAAAGAGGACTTCCAATTGCTAGCTGTTTGGGTGGAAAGAGTCCAACAATGATTGCGAATAAGGCTCCAAGTATCCCAATTCCTCCGATAAGCCACATCCCAAAAAGCCCTCCAGGGAATTTGTAAGACCGGTTGACATTTGGTTTTGTCACACGAAGGCGGATAGCCGAAGCATAAAGGAGAATGTACATGATGAGGTATAAGATTGCAGTGAGTGCTGTAAGGAGAAAAAAGGCAGTGCTTACAGTTGGCATGAGTAAAAATGCTAACGAAAGAATTGTTACAATGATCCCTTGGATGATTAGGATATGTGTTGGAACATTGTTTTTATTTCGCTTTTCTAAAATGGGAGGGATATCACCTGCTTTTGCTGTAGCAAATAACCCTTTGCTCGGGCCAACAATCCATGCTGCAACTCCACCAATTGCTCCGAAAGCCACTAGACATCCCATCAGTGGGAGGAGCCACTCAATATGATAAAAAGCAAAAAGCTCCTTAAATCCTTGCATTAAACCTGCTGTTAAACTGATTTTATTTGCGGGAAGTACAGAAGCGATAGAAAGGGATCCCAAAGAAAAGACAACTAAAATGATGATTGCAGCTAAGAAGATTGCTTTTGGGTAATCTTTCTTGGGATTTTTCACCTCGTTTGCATGAACGGCAGAAACTTCCATCCCAGCAAATAAAAGGACAACACCTGCTAGAAAAGAGATGCTTTTAAAATCTGAAAAATCAGGGAAAAATCCTGTCGGTTCTTGAAGAAAAGCCAAAGGTTTTCCCATTAAAATCCAAATGAGTCCTAATGTAATGATTAAAACTCCTGGGAAAATTGTTCCACAAATCACCCCAAGACTACTGAGCCAACCCGAAGCGACAACACCCTTAAAGTTAATCCATGTTGCTCCCCAATAAACAACCAAAATCACTGCAACGTTGAAAAGTTTATTTTCTGCAAGGGTAGGATCGAGAAACAAATAGGAGATAGCACCTGCTGCAAAAGCAAGAATTGTGGGGTACCAGATGACATTTTGAATCCATTGGAGCCAAATTGCTGTAAATCCGACATGATCACCAAAAGCCTCTTTAACCCAACTATAAACCCCTCCTCCTTCAGGCCATCCCGTTGCAAGTTCTGCAGAAATCAATGAAGAGGGAATGAGAAAAACAATTGCAGAAAAAGCAAGATAAAACAAAAGGGATAATCCCTCTTCTGCCATTAGAGGAAGCCCCCGAAGGCTCATGATGACAGCAACGTTCATCATCGCAAGAAAAAAAACACTTAATCCCTTTTTTCCCATATTACTGGAACCTACTCTTCTTCGTCAGTAAATTCAATCTGTTTTTTTTATTGTCATGACTTGAAAAGAGGGAGAAATTTTTATATGATCCGTCTTTATGAAAAAGTGGCTTTTTATCCTAATTTTTACAAAACCCCTAATGGCTCTTTATATGGGGAATCCTGCAAGTCCAGGAATGATTGAGGAAGGGTTTTTCTTTTGCAAAGAAAACTGGTTTGCGGTGAAAGGGGGATATCAAAGAGATTGGGTTTTTGATCGGAATATGAAAGCAGTTTCAAAAATTTCGGGGCGCCTTGATGATTTCAAGTGCCTTGCTGATCAAGGGGCACTTGTAATCAACCTGATCAATCGGATTGAGGTGTATGGATCAGCTGGGGCGGCCCATTTTTTTGCATCGAATCGCCCGTCAGGAAGTGGTGTGAAACAAGAGTATCAAACCTATAATCAATTGACGTGGGGATTTGGAATTCGGGGCGAGGTTTATGCGTGGAATCAATTGTCTTTCGGCGTTAGTGGTAAGTGCCAAATAGCAAGACCTAATATCAAATGGATGACGACAAACGGAGCCCTTGTTAATCCCCGAGATGGATCGAGAGTTTCCTTTTATGAGTGGCAAATCGGGACGGGGGTCTCTTATCAAATTGACATGCTAATTCCCTATCTTGGAGTTAAATATTCTAATGCGGGGGCTCACTTTAAACACCTCCCTTCTGGTTTTCTCCCTAGTGGGCACCACTTTAAAGTAAAAAATCGACGAAAATTTGGAATGGTTATCGGAACCTCTTTCTCAACAGGGAATCGTTTTGCAGCGACTGTAGAGACTCGCTTTATTGACGAACAGTCAATAACACTAGCTGCAGAAGTTAGGCTCTGATGGATAGGTTGTTCATAACGTACGTATTACCCTTTCTTCTCCTTTTTCTTGGGGGATGTACCTCTTTAAAGCTGTCCGAAGCAGAGCCCCAGCCCATTCCCACGTTTCAAAAACCAGAGGCAACAATTAAGGTTGCCCTTGTTCTGGGAGGAGGAGGATCAAAAGGGCTTGCTCACGTTGGTGTTCTTCAAGAGCTTGAGGAGGCAGGAATTCATCCCGACCTGATTGTGGGATGTAGCTCTGGTGCAATTGTTGGGGCCCTTTATGCTGATCAACCCAATGTAAAGCGTCTTGAAAATCTCTTGATTACCTTAAAGCGGTCAGATTTCATAGATTTCTCCCTTTTTGCTTCTCGATTTGGAGTAGTCAAAGGGATTCTCCTGCAAAGTTTTTTAAAAAAGCATATTAAATCTAAAACTTTTGAAGAGCTGCGCATCCCTTTTATTGCTGTTGCAACAGACCTTTCTACAGGGGAGCTTATTCCGTTCGGAGGGGGAGAGATGGTTCCTGCAATTCGTGCATCAGCCGCAGTCCCTGGAATTTTCAATCCTGTCCAATATTTAGGGCGCTACCTTGTTGATGGAGGAACAGCAGACCCTGTCCCCGTTGAAACTGCAAGAAAATATGGAGCTCAGGTAATCATTGCCGTTGATGTGGGAGAAGACCTTAGCCGTAGAGAACCTTGTCATCTATTCCACATTGCTCGAAGAGGGTTAGACATTACCCATCGAAAGCTTTCTGAGCATGCCACTCGGCATGCCGACGTTGTCATTCGGATGAACTTTCAAGATCTTGGAATGTTTTCTGATCGTTACAATCGGGAGATCTATAATCATGGAAGAAAGATGACCCGCACAATGCTTTCTCAAATTGAGAGCGTGATATTAAAGAAAATTTCTCGCGTGGAAAATACTCCATCTCCTTGATCGAAATTTTCAGATTCGATACAATGCTCTCTCAATCCTTACTTGAGAAAGCAAATGAAATACCTGAAATACTTTTTTCTTATTCTTACAATTCCTTTATGTGCAATCGATGAAGGGACTCCTGGACTTGATCAAAAAGATATCGAAGCTCTTCGTGAATGGATCAAAACTAAAAGGCAAGTGACAGTCAAAGAAAGAGGGGGCGCCCTCTCACTCAGTGGAGAGGTAAGGGCTGAGCTTCAATCGACCAATGAAAAGAAAAATGGGATAAAACAACGGGGATCAGGAGGAGAAGCTAAGCATACAGCGACTCGAGCATGGGATGTTGAGGTTAATTTAATGCTTAACTATCGCACTGATCGGACATGGGCAACGATTAAAATCGAATTTGATAACAATGCTGGCACTGAATCGGGAACCTTTGGAAAAATTTCCATGGAACGGGCCTTTTTAGGGGGGCGCATTGTCAATGGCGATACCTATACAATGGATCTTGAAATTGGACGACGCCTTTTAGGCTACACCTTCGATTCTAAAATTGAATTTGGGTCCTTTATGGATGGGATCCTCTATAAATATGACCAATCGTTTGATGTTACTGGGGATTTCTATTTTCATGGTGGCCCCTTCGTTGTTGACGAAACCCTTGATCACTTCGGATATGTTGGGGAGCTGGGTCTCCTTAACGTAGGGAGGACTGGGCTTTACACAAAGCTTTCAGCGATCTACTGGGATACAAAGCATATGCATAACAAAAACCGAAACAATGCTTACCGTTTCCTTCCTCTCCAATGGATTTGGGGATACAAATTTACTCCAGAGTCCCTGAATAAGGTTGTGACTGCGTATGGAGCAGCCCTTTACAATCCTCGAGCTCACGGAACTCTTGTTTCAAATGGAAAAAGACAGGCATGGGCGTGGTATGCAGGCTTTTCAATTGGTGAACTTCGCAAGCAGTGGGACTGGTCTTTTGATATCAACTATCAGTGGGTCCAGTTTCAAGCTGTTCCAGACTTTGATGGCTCAGGAATTGGTCGAGGAAATGCTTCAGGAAGAGGGCTATATACAAGGTCATCCAAGGGGAAGGGAGCCCCTAATGGAGTTGGCCAAGGGGTTGGCGCTGGAAATTTCAAGGGATTTGCTGCAGAGTTTCTCTATCTTTTGACAAATAACATCACTGTCTACCAAGCCTGGAGGCAGTCGGTCAATGAAACCTCAAGCATCAAGCCCACCTTTTCATACAAACAGTATGAAATCGAACTCATCTACGGCTTTTAACGCAGATCCACGTTTTTATATCGATTATGATTCGAAATTGCTCCTACCTCTTGGGTAGGAGGCTGTTTCGGTGGAGTCAAATCTCAAGCGCTGATTTTGGGAAAGTCACACATCTTGAAACATCCCAATCGATTTTCAAAATTATAGTTCGTTTATTTTCAATAACTTAAGACTTGTGTCTTTTAGGGCACCTCTATTTTTAGCTCAAGCTTTAACCTTTTTATTTATATTAAAAATTATTTTATAATAGAAAGATTAGAAGTTAAATTGTTTATTATTTTGTTTTTTGTTATAATATTTATATATTAATATAATAAAAGCAGGGGGAAATATGGCTATTAGAGCCTATGGAACGTCCTATGGACGGCAAAACCAATTCAGTCGCCAAAGTAATGATCAAATAATAAATTTAGCAAAACAAGGTAACCCTAAAGAGGCCCTTCAAGTGATTAGTCAAATGCGAGCTAATAGAGAGGATCCATCCACTCATGCTCTTTTCGAGTTGATGAAATCTTACGAACAATTGGGTGATATTAATAAAGCATTTGAAACATTTCACGTGATTAAACGAAGTGGAGGAGCAGATGTTTACACTTACCATTTTATCATCGCTGCATGTATAAACAACGATCGCTTTGACAAGGTTGATCCACTCGTCAAAGAGATGCAAGATAGTGGGGTGCAGCTTGATCAAGGAATTTGGAATTTGGTCGTTAAAAAAGAGGTTTTAGTAGGAGCAATGGATAAAGCTCAGAAGATTTTTTCTGAGAAGATAGGAGTTTCAGGATTAGAATACCGGGAAGGGATTCCTCACATAGATTGTCATGGATTTACATGTGAAACAGCATTTGTTCAGCTTCAGGAGTTTTTAAAGACCCATGATGGATCTCCATTTTCAGTGATTGTTGGTAAAGGGAAACATTCAAAGAACGGTGGGCTGTTCTATATGAAGAACTATATCGTGGATCGATCCATTTCTTTGCCTTATCAAGTAAGAGAAAACCCTAGAAATTCTGGGGTCATTGATTTCAAGAAACTTAAAGAAAACATCCCCCCCAGTCAAATTGTAGGTCCTGACTTGGATGATTGGGATGCAGGATGGGCCGATAGTTAAGCGCCTATTTTGAGAAGGTGAAGGTGACTTGAGCTCTTTTGAAGTGCTTTCGATCAATTTGTTCTTTGCGAGATACCTTCCGTATTTTCACAAATACTAGGTCAAAGGATTTGATTTTTTTGAGTTCACGAACGAGTTTTGCAGAAGACTTTTCCTCTAAGAACTTGGGATAGGGAAATAGGAGGCAGGGAATTTGATGCTTTGTCTTATTCACCTTTTTGACAAAGGTTTTGAGAGCATCTTGCCGCGGATCTTTTACGTAGAGGAAGTCGACAGAGGAAAAAAAACGGAGGAAGGAATCGATATACCGTTTTTTCGATCGAGGAATGTAGAAGTGAAGTTCGGGGTTAAAGGCAGCAAGTAAGGCGATGTGAATCCCCCTTATTCTCTCCCAAATCAAGACGCAAGGGAGCTCTTGATCAAGGGGAGAGTCTTTAATTTCGACTCTGTAAAGCGGTTTCACAAAGAGGCGAGCTAAGTAGTTAAAGAAGTATCCCGATAGGCGGGAGGAAATCATAAGGACCATTATAAAAATAATGCACGCCGTGATGAGAAACCCTTGAGCCGCTGTCAGTTTAAAAGTTTCACTAAATAGATAGAGCAATATAGGGGCAATGAGAACGCCGCAAAAGCTTAAGAAATTCATTGCTGCAACGATTTGCCCTCTCCTTTTGTCGGGAGCATGTCTTTGAATAAAGGAGTCGAAAGGGACGATATACAGCCCCCCAAAAACGCCAAGAATAAAGAGAGCAAAGAAAATAAAGAGGGGAAAATGGTAGAAAACCCCTAATAAAAAAATAAGTCCTGATAATAAAAGTCCTGAAATGCATGCCATCCCCACCTCTGGGCGCTTATGGCTGATCCTTCCAGCTAAAAGAGCGCCACATGCAATCCCAACTGCCGTTAAAAGAAATAAATAGCCTCCGGCCACTTCTGTATATCCCATCGATTGAACTGCATAAGGGATGACGTTGAGTTGAAAGTAGGCCCCAATGAATAAAAATGAAGCTGAGCCCAATATGGCAACAAACAAAAAAGGTGTTTTAGATGCAAAGCGGAGGTTTTTATAAATTTCGTACAGAAATAAGGGGTTGACCCGTTTTTTCGAGTGTCTTGGAAGTGTTTTAGGAATGAAGACAGAAGCAACAAAGCCGAGCCCTGCTAAAAGTAAACAAGCCCCCGCAGCAAGGGGGAAATTCCTATTGGTCACTTGTGTGAGAAACGATGCTAAAAATGTTCCGACAATAATCCCGAAATAGGTAAACGAGGTGATCAGTCCATTTGCTTTTGAGATATGTTCTTGTTTGACAAGCTCTGGAATAATACTATATTTGGGTGGGCCAAAAAAAGCACTTTGCATCGAAAGCAAGAAAAGGAGAGAGTAGCTTGCCCAGTCACTCTTAAAAATGAAGGCGATAATTCCAAGGGCCATGATGATCACTTCGGTAAACTTTAAAATGATGATCATCCGCTGCTTACTAAAACGGTCTGCAAGGACTCCAGCTCCTGAAGAAAATAATAAAAATGGCAAGACGTAAACAATCCCAACCCATGTCAAAATGATAGGAGAGGCCTCAATCCCTTTAAGATCGATAAAAAGAAAAACGATTAAGTATTTAAAGAAGTTATCATTTACCACTCCCAAAAATTGAGCGATATTGAGAAATTGAATGGCGTGGCGCTCGTAAAAAGTTTCCTTTTTAAAAACCCCAAACCGATTGAGGGTATTTTCAATCGTTTGAAAAAAACCCCTTTTTTCATTCTTCTTCTTAAATAAAACCATACCCATTATTATAACCACTGATGATGGAAAAGCCAATTGTTTATCTCAGTAACTCAACGAAGACATTAACAACGCTTCTTCGTGATAACCTTTTTTTCAGGGGGAAAGATCCATTTGCGAAGAAATTTATTTTTCTTCCAAACGGGACGCTTAAAAACTCTCTTCTTGCCTCTTTCGTTTCTGATGGCAAGTGCGATGTTGCCTTTGGACTTGATTTTTTAGAGCTTGGGAAAGGGGTTTCTCGCCTCTTTCAATGGACAGCGGGGAAAACACTTCTCTTCCCACCCCAAGATCTCCTTACCCTTCATTTAGAAGCCCTTCTTGAAAAGCCTTATTTTGCAGGGGCACTTGCTAAAGAGTTTATCAAGTATGGAAAATATGGAGGCTCTTTCTTCAAAACCTGGAATGAGGGGTGGCAAAAAGAAATATGGGACCAAGTGACAGCAAAATGGAATTATCCTTACGAGCTTTTAAAAACCCCTTTAAAAAAACCAGCTCAAACTGCTGAAATCCACCTTTACAATTTCCCCTTTCTTCCAAAACTCTACCATCTCTTCTTTGCAAAACTTTCTAAATACTTTCCCATTCACTATTACCAATTTTCTCCTTGCAAAGAGTTTTGGTCTGACACGTTAAGTGAATATGAAAAAGTCCACCTTATTGAAAAAGATCCCCAGCTTTCCTTCTACTTAGATGAAGGGCATCCTTTGTTAAAAAACTTAGGGCGACTAGGGAGAGAAACATTTCGGGTATTTGAAGAAGAGGACTTTGTCCTCGATGAACATTATCAAGAAGTGGAGCCTCGCCATGCTCTATCAGAGCTTCAAAACGGTATACTCCACTTCAAGAAAGAGGGGGTAAAAAAAGATGGTTCAATGCTTCTTATCCCTGCTCCTTCAAAATTGCGAGAAGTTGAGATTTTGTATGCCAAGTTGCTCGATCTTTCTTGCCCTCCCTCTGAAATCCAAGTCTTTGCTCCCGATATTTCCCTTTATGCCCCCCTTATCGAGCTTGTTTTTGGCTCTGAAGAATCTCCCTTTGACTTTACCATTCGCGATCTTCCACACGAGCCCTTCCTTCAAACTTTCCTCGATCTTTTAACCCTTAACGATTCCCGTTTTGATCCCCCTTCGATCTTTAAACTTTTTGAAAGTCCCTACTTCACTGCCCTCAGTGAAAAAGAGGTGAAAGAGTTTAAACGTTGGATCGATAAATCAGGGGTGAAATGGGGCGTTGATCCTTCTCATCGAAAAAGACTTCTTCCCGATCTTCTTGATAATACAAAACATGGAACGTGGGAAGAGGCCTTTGACCACCTTCTCAAAAACCTTGTCTTTATTCCTGATAAGGCAACCGATTGGGATCTTCCCTACCTCGATTTTTCAGATAGCATTTTGCTTGGCAAATGTATCCACTTGATTCGCTCACTTCGGCGCGATCTTGATCAGATTTATGGAGCAACCCTTACAAGTTCCAAGTGGTGCGACTCTCTATTGAACCTATTAACAACCTACCTCCAACCTTCTGAAGAAGAACTTGCCCCCCTTCAAGAAAAGCTCCTCCTTCTTAAAGAACTAGATGGTTCGTATTCCTTTCCGAGCATTAAAAGGTATCTTGAAGCAACCCTCAAACAAAAAAGGGGAGCGCGCCCATCCAAACAACTTGAAGCCATCACTTTTCGCTCTCTCAAACCGGGAACCATTTTCACCTCCCATACGATTGCCTTACTGGGAATGGCAGAAGGGGCCTTCCCTCGACCCCATGTCCCTTCTTCTTTAAATGTATTAGATTGTAAAGCCGACTATGTTCCAACATCTATCGATGAAGATCGCTTTCTTTTTTTGGAGACCCTTTGCAGCGCCCAAGAAAATCTTTTGATCACCTACCAAAGTTGCAGCGAAGAAGATGGAAAGGAGCAGCCTCCCTCTCTTCTTGTCCAAGAACTTGATCCAGCTGTTGAAAAACATCCCCCTTTCCCTTTTCATTATGAATATTTCAAAGAAGAAAAGGTCTATTCCAAAAAGCATTTTGAAACGGCAAAAGCTTTTTATGCTCCGAAGAAAAAAGCTCCTTTTATTCCCGAGTTTCTAAAGAAAGCTCCCCTTCCAAGTCCTCAACCCATTGAAAAGCCAACCGTTGAAACGCTCACCCGTTTTGCAAAAAACCCTTTGCGCTTTTATTGCAATGAAGTCCTAAACCTCTACCTTCATTACGATGATCCTACAGACCCAGAATTTTTCCTCTCTCCCCTGCAGAAGCATCGCCTCCTTTCAAACGAAAGCTCTTTAGAGGAGGCAGAAGTTAGAGGACACCTCCCTTTGGGACGTTTTAAAGACATTGCGAAAAAGCATCTTCAACTCAAAGAAGAAGAGGGAGAAACATTTGTTGATCTCATCAAGAGATATCCCGAATACCTCTTTGAATTTCCTGAAAAAGGGCTCGATGATTACATCGAATATTTTAGTATTGCCCTTCAAACCCCTTCACCCTTCCACCCCCTTCTTGCTGGATCCTTTTTATTAAAAGATGAAAAAACCTTGGCAAATCGGATCAAAAACTATTCCACTAATGACCCTTATATGAAAGCTCTCTTTAAAGGGGGCGACCCATCTGTTATCTTTGAGACCTGGGCCCCCTATCTCCGAAAAATCTTCCACCCTTTCTTGGAGCTTATCGATGCAACGGTTTGACATTTTAGATTCGAACACCCCCCTCCTTGGTCACCACCTTCTCGAAGCCTCTGCAGGAACAGGGAAAACTTTTACCATCGAACACCTCGTTGCCCGTCTCATCGAAGAGGAAAACTTCGATCTCGATGAAATTCTTGTTGTCACCTTTACCCGCGCTGCAACAAGAGAGCTAAAAGCCCGAGTCCGCAACACCCTTAAATCAAAACCTCCCTCCTTCAACATCCAAAAAGCACTTGTCCTCATCGATCAAGCTCAGATTTTTACCATCCATGGTTTTTGCCATCGCATGTTAACCGAGTATGCATTCGAAGCAGGACTTGGTTTTGGTCTTCTTAGCGAAGAAGAGTCGGATTACCGGGCGATCTTGAAAACGCATATTGCCGATTTTTTCCGCACCTCTCTATCGCATGAAGAGTATAGCACCTCCCAACTAGCAACCCTCCGTCAAGATAAAGAAGCGCTTACTTTAAAAATCTTAAGCCTCGTTGAAAAGGAGGGGGATTTTCCCATCTATGATTCTTTCAGTGCCTCTTATCAAAAATATAATGCCCTCCGCCAAAAGCTCTCTTTTCCCCTCCATCTTCTCGATCACTTCTCCAAAATCAGAGATAAAACCGGCGCTATTAAAAAACCCTACGATGTACAAATCGCTCTCCTTGAAAAGTCTTCCCTTACCCTTGAAGAATTTGAAACTCTAACCGCTAGCCCTCCTATCCTTTCCCATCTTATCCCTGAAAACCTTTATAAGAAATCAGCTGACGTTGATGTAAGACCGCTTTACACATTTGCAGACCCCCTTCGTCCCATTTTAGAAGAGACCTCCTCTCCCCTTTGCACCCTTGTTCGAATCGCCCGCTCTGTTCGGACAACGGCTCGCGATGCCCTTGCAGAAAAAGAGATTCTTGCTCCAAACGATATCCTTCAAAAGATGAAAGATTCCCTAGCCCTTTCCCCTTTTCGAGAGAAAGTGCGCTCCCGCTATCGGGCAGCAATTATCGATGAATTCCAAGATACTGACCCTATCCAGTGGAACATCTTTAAAACCCTCTTTATCGACGATCCCATTCCCGCTCTCTACCTTGTTGGTGATCCCAAACAGTCGATTTATTCCTTCCGCTCAGCCGATATCTATACCTATCTTAGCGCAGAAAAAGCTGTGTCAAAAAAAGCCCACCTTGACACTAACTACCGCTCCGACCCGAAACTTATTGAGCACCTTAACGCCCTTTTCTATAAAGATCCCCACTTCCTCTCCCTGCCAGATGCCCCCCTTCCCTTTCATCCCGTTAGACATTCCAATATTCCCGATCGCCCCTTTCCAGATGACAAAGATCCCGTCCATTTTTTCATCTACGAAACCGAAAAAATTAGGGAAAAGAGCTGGCCCTCTCCAGAGATTGAAGAGACCACCTTCTTTCCCTATATTGCCACTGAGATCCTATCTCTTACCAAAAATGATGACTTTCACTTTTCTGACTTTGCAATTCTCGTAAAAGATCGCTATCAAGCGGCTCGATTAAAAAGCTATCTCGAGTCCCACAACATTCCCACCCAATCCAAAAGCACCGACTCCCTAATTATAACCCCCACCTTTTCCCTTGTCCGCTCCCTCCTTGAAGCTCTTCTCGACCCCTCAGAAATTACTGTAAAGCGTTTCCTATCACACATCTACAACCACCACGAACTAACAAACACCGATCTTGTTACACAAACCATCACAGACTTTGCCCGTCCCCAAACTCTCCACGAAGCCTTTCGAAGCCTCTACACCCCAACCGATCTCGATACCTACTCTGACTACTACCAACTTGCAGAGCTACTCCTTGATTACGAAGGGCAAACAAAGGCTCCCCTTCCAAAAATCCTACAATTTCTCCTTACACAAAAAGACCTTCACCGCCGCCCCCTTTCAGACTCCAATTCCGTTACGATCATGACCATCCATATGAGCAAAGGGCTCGAATTTAATATCGTCTTTGCCCTCGGTCTCATCAATCGATATACCGGTCGTGAAGACTTTGTCCGTCACCAAAAAAACTGGCTCCTCTTCAACCCCGAACACGCAACATGTCAAGCCGCTATACAAAACCAAGAAGCTGAAAAACTCCGTCAACTCTACGTTGCTTGTACAAGAGCTAAACACCGCCTCTACATCCCCCTCCTGCGAGATACCAAATGCCGTCCCATCCCCCTTGGGCAAGCATCTCCCCTTGAACTCTTCGACCCAACCCCCACAAACGCCACCTATCTAAAACCTCATACCCTTCCTAAAATCCAAACCAAACCGCCCCATCTCATCTCTCCCAAAAATCCAACCCCCACCTATACCCCACGCTACCTTCACTCCTACTCCTCCCTCGCACATACAACGCCGCAACCCCCAACAGAGACCCCCACCGATCTTCCCAAAGGAGCCGAAACCGGACTCATCATCCACTCCCTCCTTGAAACCCTTGTCACAAACCCAAAAACCGACCTCCCCACCCTTCTCAAGCAGACCCTTCCTCCCCACTTTCCCTACCAAGCGACCCTCACCCTCCTTCAAAACGCCCTATATACACCACTTGCCCCCCATCCCTTCACCCTAGCCGAAGTTGCCCACACCTATCCCGAAGTGGAATTTCTCTATCCCCAAAAAAACGCATTTATCAAAGGGTACATCGATCTCGTCTTCACCCACGAAGGGCAAACCTACCTTCTCGACTGGAAAACCAACCACCTTCCCTCCTACGATCCCGAAACGCTCCACCAAGCCATGCGACACCACGACTACTACCTCCAAGCGCGCCTATACCAAACCGCCCTCACCCGTCACCTCGGCCATCCCCCCGCCGGCACCTACTACATCTTCCTCCGCGGCCTCCCCACCTCCGGCATCCTCTTCCTCCCTTCCGACAAATAAGCTCCCTACTCTCCCAACACAATCCTCTTCGCTTCCTCATACGTCTCAGTCAACACCACCTTGGTGTAATATTCTGTTTCCTTAGCATGGTAACGGATGATGCCTTGGTTATTTGATATGGCATCTAATAGATTAAGTGTTGATTCTCCCTTTTCTATTTTATCTGTGAAAATGTTTATCTCTATATTGCTAGCCTCAAAAGGGTAGTGATTTAAATAAGGGCGAACTTGCTCATTCTTATTAATCTGATCTAAATAGGTGTCGATACACAAAACGATAAGAGTTCTGCCTTCATCAATCGTAAGAGGTTTTGGAGATCTTAAAGAAAGATTCATCTTTTTTATATTATCCATCATGGATCCCCCCAAACCAATAGGGTATAGGCCACATTTTTCTCCGATAATTCTACCAGTATCTAAAGTAATTTGGTTTGCGATTTTTTCATAGTCGGGGTTTAAAGACTTTTTCCAATCTAGTATAAAAAAAGCAGAAGTAATTGCGATGCACAGACAAATCACAATGACTTTTTTACTCATCAGTATCCCCTAAAAAGTGCAAAATGTGCCTAGACAATGGCTTGTGATAAATCTCTCCATCAAAGGCGTGAACACCTCTAGGGATAGGGGCCTTTTCATCGAGGTTTACAACAGTTGGATCTGGAGATCTTGCGTGGGAAAAGACCTTTTGCAGTTTTGGGACCAGATCGTTTGTTGTGACATAGTTGGTAGCATCTTTGCAGAACTTTGATGAGATAAACTTTGCAGGTGCAATTGCCACAACAAGGATCCTTTCACGTATTTCTTTTGGCGCCATGATAAGAGCTAGCTCAACATCAATGCCTCCCCTACTATGGGGAATTTCTAAGTATAGTGCATTTTTCGAGTTATTATCAAAGAAGTTCTTCCAACGCTCCAGTATTAAATAAGATGTTTCTGTGGCAACTAAGTTAAAAGAAATATTTGCTCTTCTAATATCGTTAAATAGTCCTTTCGTTGGGGAAATAGTCCCTTCTATCCTCATCCCTTTTCCCATTTTAGAGATGAAGGACATGAATTCTTCCATCCTGACTTCAGTGGTTCCTATTCCACAAGTGGTTCCAATTCCAATCAAAGATTTAGTGTCGCTCTTTTGCAACTCTCTTATTCCCATTTGGGGGGTGTATTCGACATTATAGGCGTGTGGAGCTCCCATGTTCTCTTCGAGGTTGGGACGGTGAATGATATGAGATGCCAGTTTATCAGGATCGCTTTCAACGATATACTCTCCATACAAATCATATTGGAGAGCTGGGCGGTTTAGAAGAAATTGGTAAAGGTTTGGACCTTCATCGAACCCTTTCGGATCGGGGGAGAGCCAGCGCCCTGTTTCAGGATCGTAAAAACGGCGGCCAAAGTTGACAAGGTGACTCACTTTCCGTTTTGACTGGTACCTCCACGGAGAGAGGGGAGCTTGAGAAACCGCTTCTTCTCCAAAAGAGGAAAAGCGATAAGATTCTACAACATTTCCTGAGCGATCTAAAAGGGCAATCATATTACCAAAGAGGTCATGGATGGGGATGTAAAGCTGGTGGTCTTTTTCAATCGCTATTGCAGCACCAATTTCAGCTCCACGTCCCTCACCAAGGATACGGAGCTCGTGAGGATAGGCTCCAAGTTCCTTTCGATCATCGTAAAGATAGGGGACTATTTTCGAAAGCTCCCACTCTTCTCCAACGCGGGATAAATTTGATTGGGTGTGACACCGCCCCCAAGAATCATAAGCAAAACAAATCGCTTTATCTCCACATTGGATCTCGATAAGGCGATCAAGACCATCATATGTGTAAGTCACCTCTTTCCCATTTCTTTTCCATCCCGTTCGGTTTCCATTTAAATCATGATCATAAGTTGCCCTACTTGTTGAAGTGAGTTGGTGAAGGGTATCAACGGTATATGTGTCACAATTTTTTTGGAGGCGATTATAGTGGGAATCATAAGTATAGTCATTTTCAAACATCCCTTTTTCAGAAGTCAATTGATCTAAAAAATCATACTCAAAAAAGGAGCGTTCTTCTTGATGCTCTGCAAAGCGACAGTAAGCCTTTACGTTCCCATTTGGATCGATCGTAGGGATTTCTTCTATAGAGTATGAAGATTCTGAACGGACCCGCCTCCCGCACAAATCAACAGAGTGCTTGCTATGCCCAACGTTTTCAGGAAGAGCTTCAAACAAAAGGTGGTGACTTTGATCATATTCTAAATAGTGGTGACTATAAAATAGCCCTTCTTGTAAGTGCGCTCTTTCAATCGCAATAAGATGGTAAGGATCATACTTATAAAAAACCTGGGAACCATCTGGAAGGGTCATCTCTTTTCTACGATCAAAATGGTCATAGGTATGATTTAAACAAAACCCATTTGCGAGAGTTTCGTGGATCAAGTTTCCAAAATGATCATAGTCTCTTTGTGTTATTTGCTCAGAAACATGATCATATGATTCGATGATATTCCCCATTAGGTCATGCTTTAGAGTGTAATGACATGTCCCATCTGACGTTTCGATAGAATTTTGCCTTCCCAGCCCATCATATGCATACCAAATCTGCACCCCATCAGGTTTGTTGATCCAACTTTTATGCCCATCAGGCGTATAGCCATATGTTGTAACCTTTTCGAGAGGAGTGTCAGGCGATTCTATCAGCTTTACAATTCGATTCCTCTTATCATATTCCCAAAACTTTTGAACCACCCTTCCCGATGACCCCAATGTGCTGATTTGTTTCCGTTTATTCCCATTTAAGTCATAAAAAAATTCCTCCTTCACAAGAAAAGAATGGTCTGGCCCATACTTTTCCACCTTAACTAGCCGCTCTAGAGGATCATACTCTTCAACTGTCTGGGTGCCATTCGGGTTGGTGATCACTTTTCTCAACACTTTTTGACCAAGGTCATTAACGAAAAAATCTTCGTAATCGATAGTGGTCTCATTTCCTAATGGATCAGTCTTTTTAATTTCTCTTTTAAAAATATCGTAATCTGTTTTCTGAATGGCATCCCCAACCTGAACCTCTTTAGTGATTGCAACTTTATTGCCATGATCATCATAAGTGTACCGAACAAAAGAATAAGGTTTCCCATAAAGGTCCTCTTCTTTTTCTTCTAAAATACGACCGAGAAGATCATGTTTTTTAAATAAAGCTCGATTTCCACCAGTAACAATTCGACTTTCCAGACCCAATGAATCATAATCGATCTCAACAGTGTGATCTAATGTCTTTTCTAAACACTTTCGACCTGCTCCATCATATTGATAAATCGTTTCTACACCATCGGGAGCAATTTTTTTTACAAGATGAAACGAATCGTAACGATACTCCTCTACTAAAAGACATTCCCCCTCTTTTGAAAAGATCTTCTTAGACAAAACCCGATTTAAAAAATCCCGCTCATATTCGGTCTTAACTCCACTTGGATTAATGTGGACAATAACCTCTCCTTCAAGATTGTATCGGTAATGTTCTTCATGCCCATCTGGATGAATCACAAGACGGGGTTTCCCCCTACAAGTATAAAAAGTCTTCGTGATATTCCCCTCAGGATCTTCTTCTTGCGCAATCCGTCCAAGTGCATTGTAAATGCGCTTTACAGTAGGAGGCAAGACAACCCCTTCAGGGTTCTTAACCGGTGATTTTTCAATCACCTTTGGATGGCCAAATCGATCAGGTTTATACGTTGTGACACCCTCTCGAAAGTTGACATCTGAAACCTTGTGGCCAAGGTAGTCATATTGATACCTATTGATCCGATTATCTTTATCCTCCCAAGTTAGATGATCAAGAAGATCATACCCTTTCTTTGTCTCATACGCTTGATCAGGATCATCATCTAAAATGAGATTATCATTCTCATCATATTGGAACCTTTTCGATCGCCCAAGTCCATCAATCAGCTCTACTAAACGACCCTTTGCATCGTAAATGCGCTCATTTGTAAAGCGCTCCTTTCCATCTGCATCAAAATAAACAATCGTCTTTGGTTTTCCAAAAGGAGTATAGGCTGCAATCTTTTGCCTTCCTAAAAGGCACTCCTTCCCCGTAGCTAAATCAAGGTATTTTTCCTCAATCACTTCAGGAAAATCAAGAAACAGCCCCTCTTTTTTCGGGTGAATGTCCATGATCAATCGCTCTGAAACACCAAAGAGATCCTCGGGGTTTTTTCCTTTGCCATCATCTATAATCTTCCGCTTTAAAACAGTCCCTTCATAGACAAAGATATTCCGTATCTTGATCACTCCACGATCAAGAATACGCTTTTGATGAATAATGTTTGTGTTGGGATAGTAAACGTATTCGATACTTTTTCCATTTGGAAATTTCTCTTTAACCACTAGGTTTTCACGATTGTATTTCCTTTCAACGATATATTCCTCTTGTCGATTTCCCCCTCCTGTGAGATCGCCCTTAAGCTTTTCTTTTTCAACATTGCCCTTATCATCATAGCTATATCTAATCTTTCTAAGAGCATTTCCCTGGCCATCCCTAAGCGTTTTTTCCTTTAGCCAGTGCCCCTTTTTAGAGTCATACTTTGTCCATTCGAACTCCTCTTTTGCAAACGTTCCCGGGCCATGTTCATTGTAATCAATACTTGTTAAGAGAAAATGCTCATTGTATCGGTAAATCGTAGAATTTCCGTAGGGGTCTACAACATCTGTGACACCCCCTTTATCCATATAACTGCCTGGATGATAATAGAACTCATATGCAGAGAGAAGATCCCCCTGAGGAAGGAGAGGAAGGCTCAACATTTTAACTCGCATCACCTTCTTATCATCTTTCTTTTTAATGCGAATATTACCCCTTGAAAGGAAGTTGTCCCCCTTTAAATAGTAGTTAATCCGAAGCCTTCTCCCATTTGGAAAAAACCGATCACATACAAAATAAGAAGTGTCCTTATTCCCCCAGTAATCATAAGACTGCGTAGGCCTGCCCGTATTTTCCACAATTTTGAGAGCTCTAAAAGAGTGCTTGAGCCCCTTCTTATTTGATATTTTATAAGTGATTTTATGAGCATCGCTCGTCGTGACCTCGATCTTGTCAAGCCATCTCCCCTCCATGATGTAACGAATCTCCATCCACGCATACGTTTTTTGAACCGCCCCATCAGTCGTCGCTACCCGCTTAAGCCTCCAAACATCCTCCACCTTACGCCACTGATAATGGATCTTATTTCCGTTCGGCAGCCGCTCCCACCTTAGATAGTGATCCTCCTTGTTATCGAAATGTTGATAAGCCCTTACCGAGCCATCAGGAGCGTGAACCTTGATGACATTATTATCCGATGGATCAGTGCAAACATGATTCCGAAAAGAGCTAAGCCTTGCCCCCACCTCACCCGTATGACAGTTCGTGAGTGCATGAGGGTATTCCCCCTCAAGCTCATACTCCCCATCAGGATTTCCCTTAACAAACGTTCCCTCATAAGCAAGAGAGAACCCATATCGCTCAGGAATAACAATCCGATACTTTTCATAATCCCGTTTCTCTTCATTCGTTGCGTCAAAACTTTCCTCAATCACCACCCTCGTTGCCTTCAAGTGATTAAAAAAGTACTCCCAACCGGCCCACCTATCATCCTTTGCCTGGCTTGACAAAAGCCTTCGTTCAATAACGATCGGCTCATGTCCCTGGACGACCCAATCGACCTCCTTTACAACATAATCGCCTGAAATCGCGCTGACACATCCCCCAACGAGGCTCGACGGCTCTCCCCCATAAGCCACCACCTCAAACGGCGTCTCTTTACCCCACGCCAGCCCACACAAAGCAAAGAAGAGAAAAAGAATCTTTCGCATCATTCCTCCAATGCAAAAGAAAAAATTTAAACCACCCCCCAATTTTAAAACAAGAAGCAAAAAATCATTACTGAAACGTATAACGAAACGCTTTACAACGATGAATATATAACTGAGTTGTTTCATGCAGTAACCTTGTTGCACAAGAAACCCTCCCCAATGGAACAACAACAGAGTATCGCTACGACGAAACTTCTCAAATTCTTGAGGTTTGTCACAGAAACTCTTCGGGAGCTTTGATTCAATCTTTTTCTTATGAATACAACAAAGCAGGCCAAATCACCCAGTGCACAGAGAAAGCTTCTTCCGGCCTTCAACTTGAAGATTTCTTTCATTGAAATTAAATTTTCATAAAAGATAAGGCAACAACCACTCTATTCAGTAAGAGGCAAGATGGTGAAACAATTTCTTTTTCTTTTAGGCTCTTGACTAGCAAAACAAATAGGAATATGTTGTTTTGCTATGAAATTCAGTAGGTTAAGTAAGTATAAAATTAGAAAAATTTTAGAGGTGTTTTGTAACGATTTAAATGCTTCTGTTGCA
>JAGROK010000126.1 GCA_020440285.1 Chlamydiia bacterium
AAAAACCACCTGAAAAAACCGAGATAAAAGAAACCGATGCAAATATTAAGCGTTATCTTGAGGCATTTGAAAAAAACGACGAAAAGTCATAGGACGATCGATCATCTCAAGACGTTTTCTTAGTGGAAGGATTGTAACACCTCCCATTTTATGGTGACTTTCAATCGTTTCACTTTCATTTAAAACAATGATCACATGTCCTGGAAATAAAATAAGGTCGAGGGGCTTAATGTCTTCAAGAGAGATCTCCCTCCCATAAGACATCAATTGACTTGTATTTCGCGGAACAAGGCCATTAGTTGCTTCATAAAGGAGCCCCGAACAATCAAGTCCACTAAGAGTCCAGTGGGCTCGCTCCAAGGAGCTTAAGTGGGAAGGGGGAGGATACCACTTAATCCATTCAGAAAGTCCTTGAGACCAATTTCCTCCCCAAACGTAGGGAATCCCTACTTTATCCATGAGGCGGTTAAGAATCACTTTTTTCGAAGGCATTGAAGGTCTTTCTGGCAGAGCATCACCTACAAAACCAAACCGAGAATCAATGTATAAAGGAACACTTGAAGGGTATTCAGGGGTTGTGACCTCCAAAATATGATCGTCCCAACTTTTCACAATATGAAAGGCTCTTTGAGGGAAAGCAATCATTTCCAAGGCGCGGACCAGATACTCATCGTCAAACGGAAGTAAGTCCCCATACACTTTACTAAAATAAGGGGTATTCAATACAGGAGCTGGAGCATGTGTGATAAAAACTGTCATAAATTAAAATATCTCGTGCAAAAAATACCTTATCACATTAAATTCATATTTTAGAACTTATCTTCTTATAGCACGGGGTGAATATGAAAGCACTACTCAGAGTCACAATTTTTCTACCTTTAATTGCGCTGTCATTAGCTGGTTGTAAACGGGGAGCTTCTTCCAGAATATCAAAAGAAAACCACCAAGAAATAACCATTAATATCACTTCTGAGCCCCAAACTTTGGATCCTAGAAAAATCCGAGCTTTGAGCGATGGAAATATTGCCCGTATGTTTTTAGACGGCCTCACACGCACCGACAAAGAGGGGAAAAGTCAACTTGCTGTAGCAAAAAAAGTGGATATTTCCTCTGATCAAAAAACTTACACCTTCACCCTTCGAGACAGTAAATGGTCAAACGGGGATCCTGTTACGTCCCATGATTTTGCCTATGCTTGGAAAAAAAGTCTAACTCCGTCGTTCCTTTCACCAAATGCAAACCTTCTATATATCATTAAAAATGCTAAAGAAGCCAAAGAGGGGCACCTCCCTTTAAGTCTAGTCGGCATCGAAACTCCTGACGAAAAAACACTCATCGTGACCTTAAGCAACCCAACTCCTTACTTTTTAGATATCATCACCCACCCCATCTTTTTTCCTATAAACAATAAGGTAGCTCGAAATAACTCCCATTGGGCTGAAAATGAGACCACATTTGTGGGTAATGGCCCTTTTATCCTTTCCGATTGGAAACACCATAACATGATTCTGGCAGTGAAAAACCCTGAGTACTGGGATAGTAAATCTGTCGTTCTTTCTCACGTAAAAATGATCATGGTAAGTGATGATACGGGGTTCAAGATGTTCGATACAAAAGACATTAATTGGGATGGTTCACCCTTCTCCACCATCCCTGTCGATGCAATCGAATCTTTAAAAGCTTCCCATCAACTGAGAACTGTCCCTGTTCTAGCAACGGAATGGATCCGAGTCAATACAGATGTCGCCCCTTTTCATTCAAAAAAAATGCGACACGCTCTTGCTTTTGCTATTAATCGACAAGCCATTGTTGACCACGTCACACAAGGAAATCAAATCCCTGCAACGGGAATCGTCCCCACTTCAATGGGTCTTACAGACTCTCCCTATTTTGAAGATGGAAATGTTGAAGCTGCAGCTCTCCTATTTAATGAAGCCCTTCAAGAAATGGGGACAACTATCCAAAAACTCCCCGAAATTACATTGATGTATGCATCTCAAGAGAGAAATTACCTCATTGCTCAAGCAATCCAAAATCAATGGCGGGAAGCCTTTGGTCTTCAAGTTCGTTTAGAGCCTGTTGAACCAAAAGTCTTCTTCGATCGAGTCTCGAAAAAAAACTACACCCTTTCTATCGGAAATTGGTTTGCAGATGTCAATGATCCTATCAACTTTTTG
The DNA here is from genome assembly GCA_020440285.1 of Chlamydiia bacterium. Classification (GTDB taxonomy): domain Bacteria; phylum Chlamydiota; class Chlamydiia; order Chlamydiales; family Simkaniaceae; genus Neptunichlamydia. Next base: position 2,178 of record JAGROK010000126.1, read on the forward strand.
GAAGTCTTTAAGAGAAAAGATGGGGGCACCAATAATACGAACTGGGAAAACCCAAGCTACGTCGAACTTTTAGAAACCGCTTCTCACTGCAGTGATAAAAAAGAAAGACAAGCTGTCTTACATCGCAGTGAAGAGATTCTCATGAGCGAAATGCCTGTCATCCCTATCTTCCACTTTACAATGCTTTATGTCCAAGATAACCACCTAAAAGATGTTGTTTTAACAACCATGGGGAGTATCGATTTTAAGTGGGCACATATAGACAATGATTAAGTGGCTCATTCCTGCATTGGTACTGAGTGCACTCTCTCTTTTTGGAGGATCAGTCAGGATATATAACGACAGCCCGTACCATTTATCAGCAAGAATCATTGCAGCAGATGGGAGCGATCAAGGCTCCTTATCGCTAGCTCCACAACAGCAAGGCCTTTGGCAAAGCTCTTCTGGAGGAAATTCGGCTTGGTCTCTAACACCCTATACCGTTATCCTCACCTGTAAAAATGGAAAACAATTTGGGGTGATTAATGGGGTGCAGCAAGGAGCAACTGTTACTGCAAATTCAGCTATAGGCCCCCTTTTTTGTGAAAAAGATAAAAAAGAAAGTTCTTCATCAAAAGGGGAAGAAGATGGGCAATCCCCTACCTATAACCCCAATCAAGTTCCCTTTGATCCCTATCCAAACCAGCAGGGAAATACACCTGGGTCTGCTGACCCTCACAGCTCGCCAGGAGATCCCATTTGGGGCCCTCCCTAGGAGAAATCAATGAATCTACCCAGAGTCTTTACCCTTCTTTTTTTATCCCTTGTATCTTTCTCCTTATATGGCACTGCTCTCTACATCTATAATGACAGCCCCTATACTCTGAATGCTAAAATCTTTTCAAAAGATCACTCAGAAGTTGCATCAATGTCAATTGCCTCTGGGCATACCTTGACATGGCAAGACAGCCTTTTTGATGCCAAAGATTATACAGAAGGCCCCTTCTCGGTAGTATTCACCTGCCCTAATGGAGATGAATACGGAACTGTTTCAAGTGTGGCTCAAAATTTTACCGTCTACGCTCAACGCTCTAGGGGACCTAAAAAATGTGGTGACCATACCCAGCCAGAACCTCATCGTGATTACGAGAATCTCCAACCCCACACCAAATAACGCAAGCCCTTGCTACTTATGAGATTACAAGATGATACCCCAAAGACGCTCTGTTGAGCGTATTTTTATAAGTTACCTAAAACCAATATATTATGATTTAATGCTGAGTTATTATTTAATAATAACAAAATTTAGTGTATAATGTATTGAAAACTTAATAAAAAGGGGGAGGCTGTGGAAAATGTTAATGATTTAACACAGGTTTCTGCATCTTATTCATTTCAAGATGGTTATATAGACTCAGCTGAAATAGGCACTGCGCTTACAACGGAAGAAAATGAGGAATTAGGAACGCGATTTAAAGAATTACCCCCTGAGATCCAGTACCTTATTTTCAAAAACCTCCCTATAAAAGCTTTGATTGCCTGGTCAGGAGTAAATAAAACATATCGAGCGCTTGTATATATAGAGATTGAACACCTTAAAAACCAAGGGATAGAAAGGTGTTGGCAAAAAATTGAAAGCTTAGGCGATTCTCCAGAAAGAATCCGTCTTCTCGCATCTCCAATAGAAACTGAGCTAGCTTCAAATCCCCTTTTGAGGAAGGAGAATTTTAGTCTTTTAGCTGACCTGCAGGCTAACATTGTACTGTCACTTACCCTTCAAGATGCTGATTCTTTTCATCGTTTAGTAAAGGATATAGAGCTCTCTCACCAGCATGGGCAACCAAAAATCCCTTTTATTGATGAAGCAAAAGTAAGAGTAGATTGGGATGAGTTTGTGACACAATCAGCATACAGTATGCTCCGATTAACGGTTAAATCTTTAAAAAACGACTGCGAGCATATTGAAATTCAGAATAAGATATTAGACGCACTTAGCCACTTAAAACATGAAAAATCGAAACCTTATAAAATTTTCCTCATTGCCTCTTTTCTTGAAGAACTTTCTGGTTTTAACTCTGAGTCTATTAATAATTTTAAGGAAGCTCTTAAACAATCTGAATTCGATCAAAGCAACAGCCCTGAGTATGTTGAATATGATGAGATGGACTTACTATTAGCAGAGTCTTCGGACAATGAATCATGATCTCACCTGAACGATCTTGCTGACAAGGGCTTGAAATAATCAGTAAAGAAAGACATTGGTAAGAGTGATGTCATGTTCCTCTTTTGGAAGGGGATCTACAGAAAGTTGCTCTTTAAAACCCACTCCAAAGAAGGGACATGACAGCTTCGCAAGAAAACGATCATAATGCCCTTTCCCATAACCTAAGCGGTTGAAATGAGCATCAAAAGCAACTCCAGGAACAAGAACACAACCAACTTGATCCAGCGGAACCTTCACGCAAATATCTGGATTAGGTTCTTGAACATGCCATTTAGGATGGACTGTGAGCTGTGTTTTAATATCTGAGACAACAAAAGGGATAAGCTCGCTCGTTGAAATCAAACGGAGAAGAAGAAGACTCCTTTCTTTAGAAAGTTGCCCATTAAGGGGGGAAAGATCAATCTCATCAGACTTACTTGCAAAGGATAAAACATAAGGAAACTTCGCAAGCTTTTCAGAAAGTTCTTTGAAAGCCAAAGCCTTTGCTTCTTCTCTCCTCTTTAAAGAAAGAGCTCTTCTTTTCTCAATAAAAAGTCGTCTAATATCAGACTTACATTTCATCTACCGGTTGCCCTTTTTGATAAAGGACACGTTTAATAAAATGCCCTTCAGAATCATACAGAGTCGCTGTCCCCTCCCCATGATCAACCCTAGAAACAGGATTTTTTTCTCCCCGTTTCATATAAGTTCCTCTTACAAGTTGATCTTTTTCATACTCTTCCATCATCATCAAAGACCCGTCATCATACCAAGCAGAGCAAATGCCATGTTTTTTATTATCTCGAATTTCCCGTTCACTTTCGAGAACTCCACTGGTATACCAGGTGCGACAAATCCCTTGGATCCCATCCTGAACCCACTCGATATAAAGTTTTGGTTGAGGATCTACATTTTCAAAATGGGTGTAGTAAACCCATTCAGCGCCATGCTTCATCCCTTCTTTGGTATGAAAAAGGGTTGTCAGCTGCCCTCGTTTATTAAAGAGTTGAACTTCACCCTCAGGAACTCCACGGCGATACTCTTGTATTGAATGGAGAACACCCTCAATAAAAATAGCCTGCTTTCCTTCTCCCTTTTCAATGCAAGCAATCATTTTCCCAGAGAAATCATGATAGGTTGCATTAATAAGGAGGTCATTTTGATACTCTTCCGAGTAGGGTGGCTGTTTCTTATCTCCTCGAAATGTGGCAATCCCATTCCGTTTTCCACAAAAATAGGGAGTTTTCCCGATTACTTGTTCGCTTTCATTATAATATAAAAGATCTCCATCGATGAGATCATTTTCATAAGGGATGAGCATTCTCACTTTCCCATTTGGATGGTAATAGATAGAATTTCCCTGAAGCTTTCCCTTTTCGTAATATATCTCCGCTTGAAGTCTCCCCATAGAGTCCCACGCTTTTGACACCCCATCAAAAATCCATCCTTTTTGAGCATTCTCACTTAAATCTCCAAGCCCCTCAATCACAATAACATCAAGGCGAAGCTGACCGTTGTCATGCCACTCACGATAAACGCCACACGCCCGTCCATTGCGAATCTCTAAATACTGCCAAATTTCACCATTATCATGATAAGTTGTAATTTTCGAATGTGTGGTTCCATTTTCACTTCTTCCAAACATCCTTATCACTCTCTCATAGGGCTGCGGAGCAAGAAAGTTTGTCCCTTCAAAGAGCGATAACCTATCGAGTGAGCTAATCGTTTCCCTAATCCCATTGCGATCAATAATCTGAATACTTGTCAGTTTTTCTTGATGGTGAGACTGACGATGACTGCATCCTGTTACCAAGCCTATTAAAATAGTTAAAAATAGAAATACCCGTTTCATTCTATTACACCTCTTTTTATTAATTGCATTTCTAGTAGATATGTTTCTCTTTCTGCAAGCTTTTTCTTATTTAAATGAAATCGACGAACAATAAGTTGTGGTCGTCCCAAGGGAGGTTTTTCCTCTCCTATTTTGACTCCTTCAACAACCGTGAGGATTTTCCTTAAATCATGAGCATTGATTTCAACAGGGCGCTTTTGAAAAAGCTCAACTTCTTCTATGCGATTTTTAACCCTCCTGCTCCCTTCAGAAAAAACAAACCGATTTCCCCCTTTCGTCAAAAACTCAAGCCTCTTCTTGATGTTATCACAAGATTCAAATGGAGGGCTGTTCATCACAAGGCGAAGAGCTTCTATTTCAGGCTTTAATAGCTCCATCGATTCAATTTCGTGATCGAGAAAGAAGTGATCATTTTTCCCATAAGCTTTAAAGAAAGCATATTGATCTTTGTGTAATTCTTTCACCCGCTCCATCCGCACATCCAGGCAGCTAACCTCTTCTTTTATTTCCTTAAATCTCTCTTTCTTTTGTGATATGGAAAAAAGGAGGATGAATGTTGGAACAAGACAACAGAAATAAAATCCCCCAACGAAATAAATATTTTCGAAGAGATTAGAAAGAGCTATTTTAAGCCCGAAGGTAAAAGGAAATTTCATATGTATTTTCATTTCTATTCCATTCAATCTCTCTATTATTATCTACAATCGTCTCATCTTCAACAATGGCATCATGAAACGCACGTGCTTTCTTAGCCTCGGGTGAAATAAAGATTAGCTTAACTTTTGGAAGATATCCCTCTTTAGGGGCCTCTAGGGTTGGATATGTCTTTAAACCATATTCAAAATGAGTCACCTCTATTCCTTCAAGGAGAGGGTGAGTCGAAAGAAAGGCTAATACATGACTAACGAGTGGAGGAGAAGAGAATGTATTATTTTTTCCTCCCCCTACACGAAGAGCTTGGTTAATATCTTGTAAAACCAATTCTATATGATCTTTTGATTGCACTTTTTTTAGATGAGGAAGGTCTTCAACATATCTTTCTGTAAGTGCAGAAACTTCTCTAAGTAGGGTTTTCTCTTTTTTCCCAAAATATAGTTGCGACCCCATAAGTACTGTTAAGAAAAGAGCCCCTGCAAGGCTCGCTCCTCGGATAAGCTTCTTTTTGATCCCACCAATACATCTTTTAGAACTAAATTCTCCTTGAAGAAACTGAATGCTCATCCGATCATTCTTTAACGCATCAATAGCAAGTCCAATGGGAACAGCAAATGTGCTCATTTCTTCCCATGTAAAGTTTCCCAGTCCCTCACCTTTTATCCCTTTCAACAAGCACCCTTCATCTTCGATGAGCAAAGACTCAATCTCTTCTGCCATCTGTCCACAAAATAAAACCTCCCTCTCTTCTTGAATCTTCTCTTTATGAGCTAGAAAACAAAAAGCACGGTCAACCTCTCGTTTGAGTTTAGCAACTACTTTTTGAGATTTTCCTTGCTTAAAGTCATTAAAGCCCATGTGAAGTGTTAAATGGCTTAATACTTTCCCCTCTTTCAGCGAAACTAACTGAATATTTGAAGCTCCTACATAAAAAACTATAAGAGCCATGTGTTGAGGGCATGTGAGTGCAGCGAATCGGGCAAGAGCCATTGGAACTGCAGAAACCCAACGAGGATGCACCCCCTCTTCTTGAGACTGCGTAAGATGTTTACAAAGATTTTTTTTGGAAACTGTAAAAAATAGCGCTTCAGTTTCCTTTTCATCAGGAATGTAAATCGGCTTGACAACCACATCATCTAGTTTATAAGGGATCAGCGCCTCGAGCTGGAAGGGAAGTGTCTTATGGAGAGCTCTTTCACTTTTCAAAGGAGATTTCAAATGACGAATCAAAAGCTCTTGCCCCTCGATCCCAGTCACAATGTAAGAATCTTTTTTAGACAGAAGAGCCTCTTGACCTTTGTCTAAACGCCCAATAACGACCTCTCCACCTGCCCTAGATAAGCATGCTAAGTGGATCTCTGAACCTTCTCTATAAACACCAACGGCTTCCATATAATTCTAGACATCGTAAAGGAATCCCGAGAAAAATAAAAGGATGGAATTTTTTTTCATCTCTCAGCTATGATAGTGGGCATGGTTTACGTCATATATGTTGTCCGTCTCCTTTTTACCGTTTATTCGCTTATGCTCATCGTGCGAATTTTTGGGTCCTGGTTCCCAAGCTTTCAACAGACTGCTTTTTTTCGCTTTCTCGCTCATTATACAGATCCTTATCTCAATATTTTTCGTCGCTTTATTCCCCCTATTGGAGGAGTCCTTGATTTAAGCCCCATCATCGCCTTTTTTGCTCTCCAGTTCCTTGAGTACCTACTGACACGCTTTTTGATCATGCTCGTATGACAGCAAAATTTGTAAAGCCGATTAAACTTGGGAAGCTCTCCCTTCCTTCCAACGTTTTTTACTCTCCTTTAGCTGGGTGTTCTGACTATCCCTTTCGACAAATGTCTGCCCGTTTCCAACCAGGGTTAATCTTTTGTGAAATGGTAAAAATGGATGCTCTTATCCGCCATGAACCTTCTACCTATCACCTTCTTGACTACGATCCCTCCATGCGTCCTATAGGGGCACAACTTTGCGGAAGCAAAGTAAAGTTAGCAGGACCAACAGCACGTATCATTGAAGAGCTTGGGTTTGATGTTGTCGACCTTAACTGTGGTTGCCCCGTTGACAAAATCACAAAAGATGGAAGTGGCAGTGGGATGCTTAAAAATCCTGAACTTATTGGGGAGGTGATTTCCAACATGGTCGCAGCCGTTAATATCCCCGTTACAGTTAAAATCCGAGCCGGATGGGATGAAAATACAATCAACGCTCCACTCATCACTCAAATTGCTGAAAATGCGGGAGCAACAGCCATTTCTATTCATGGAAGAACACGTCAGCAAAAATACACTGGAAAGGCAAACTGGGACCACATAAAGGCTTCTAAAGAAGCTGCTAAAAAGATCAAAGTCATTGGAAATGGAGATGTTTTCGATGCCCAAGCGGGACTAGACCTTTTTAAGCACACAGGGTGTGATGCTATTCTTGTTTCAAGAGGAACCTTTGGCAAGCCATGGATTGCTGAAGAGATCAAACGCCTTGATCAACAACTTGCTCCCTACTTCCCAAACGTTAAAGAAGCTCTCCTTGACCACTTAACCTATATCACGGCTTATCAAACCGACCATAAAGCTCTTCTTGATATGAGACGTGTTGGTTGCTGGTATTTAAGAAATGGAATAGGAACAAAAAAACTTCGTGAATCGTTAAATCGAGCTAAAAATCTTTCTGAAATCGAAACCCTTATTAAAGAATATGACTGGGAACAAACAGATTTTATCCCCTGAGCGCAACCTATACCGGTCATGTTTCAAAACTTGGGAATTTCCCAAAGTCAGCGCTTGAGATTTGATCCTATCGAAGCAGCCTCCTATCCAGGAGATAGGAGCGATGCAGATAGAGTTAAAGATCAAGAGTCGTAAACAGGGAAAAGCCAAGTTTTGAATCATGATCGGTACATAGCTAAAGTAGTTTAAAATAGTAACAATTCATCCAGATCTTTCCACCGAAAATTTTACACTCGATCTTGCTGGCTTACATGAAGCCAGCTTCGCTCTC
>JAGROK010000127.1 GCA_020440285.1 Chlamydiia bacterium
AAAACAAAAAGGATTTTCTGTTCGGGTTTGTCCTGAAGCCATCCTTTTCCATAAAAGATCTGCTTCTTTTGTGGGAGGAAGGCCTCACACCAGTTATTTTTGGTGGAGAAATCGCCTCCTTTGGATCGAAAAAAATTGCCCCTCAAATGAGCGAAGGCGACTCAAGCGAAGCATTATGAAAGAGTATCTCTATATCTTTAAAGCTTTTCTCCTCAAGCTTTTCCAATATCCCTTTGTGAAGAAAACCTACCATCGCCGCCTCCGTCTCCGCTCTTACCTTTCGATAATGACTGGGATTCACCACTACTTCTTTCGCCGCTTTGGCAACTGCCCTTCCTGGATCTTCAAAAAAATTTAAGTCGCTATAGGAGTTGTCCATAACCCCTAGTTTGTGTATAGGTGGGGGAATAGGGGGAATCATGGACGTTATCTTTGTTCTCAATTGTGGGAGCTCTTCGATAAAGTTTCAACTCATTGAGCCTGAGTCAGGTCAAATCCATCTGAAAGGGATTGCTGAAAATCTCAATACTTCACGTGCCACTCTAAAATGGTCTCAAGGATCTAAAAACCTAGAAAGTAGCGACTATTCCACCGCCTTGAATGAAATCCTAAAACTTTTGGAAGGTAAAGAGATCCTTGCAGTGGGTCATAGGGTGGTCCACGGAGGAGAAACCTTTAAAGCTTCTGTGAAGATCGATGATGCCGCCCTAGCAAACATTGAGAAGTGCAATCACTTAGCTCCTCTTCACAACCCGGTAAATGTCTTAGGAATCCAAATCATGAGGGAAAAATTTCCCACCTTTCCACAAGTGGCCGTTTTCGATACCGCTTTTCATCAAACAATGCCCCAAGTGGCTTATCTTTATGCCCTTCCTTACGACTACTATGAAAAGTATCAAGTGCGACGTTATGGATTTCATGGAACGAGTCACCGCTATGTTGTCCAAAAAGGGGCTGAAGAAATTGGGAAACCCTTAGAAGATACCTCCTTTATCAGTTGCCACTTAGGAAATGGATGTAGCATCGCTGCTGTCAAAGGGGGGAAAAGTCTTGATACCAGTATGGGATTTACCCCTTTGGAAGGACTTGTCATGGGGCACCGCTCTGGAGATCTTGACCCTAGCATCGTGGCGTTTCTTGCTGAAAAATTGCATCTTAGCGCCGAAAAGGTGGTAAACATTCTCAATAAGGAAAGTGGCCTTTTAGGGGTTTCAGGAATCAGTGAAGACATGCGCCTTTTAACAGAAAGTCAAAACGAGCGAGCAAAACTTGCCATTGATCTCTTTTGTTATCGATTAGCAAAGTATATCGCTTCCTACTTAGTCCCATTGGGATCGGTAGATGGAGTCATCTTTACAGGAGGAATCGGAGAAAATTCTCAAAGGATTCGAAATCAGGTGATCGATCACCTAAAACCATTGAATCTAAAGTCTTTTGTGATCCCAACTAATGAAGAGCTGATGATTGCACGTGATGCAGCTGAAGTGGTGAGGAGGGAGAAATGAGGTCTACCATCCTTATGGTCCCAACTGGGTTAGGAGTTGGCCTTACTAGCGTTACATTAGGACTCATACATGCCATCGAAAGTCAAGGGATTAGTGCAAAATATCTCAACCCCTTTGAGAATACCGATCATGTGGAACGCCTTCTAAGTGAAGGGAAAGAGGGGCAAGTTCTAGAAGAAGTCATTACGCAAGTGGAAGCTGAAGGGGTAGAAAATGGAGTCCTTATCATTCAAGGGATAATCTCTACACAACTTCGCCCATATGCCCCTAACTTAAACAGTGCACTAAGTAATGCCCTAGATGCAGAGATTGTATTTGTTGCAACCCCTGGAGGGAAAACTCTTGAAGAGTTCAAAAAACACATCTTGATTGCTGCTAAACCCTATGGGGGAATTGAAAATCCCCGAACTATCGGTTGCATGATCAATAAAATTGGGGCTCCAATCGACCAATATGGAAATGCACGTATTGACCTTTTCGATCCTCCTGAAAATCCCGATGAGGAATCTGCTTTTCTTCAAATCTTTACTCATAAACATTTTAAAGTTCTTGGATGCTTTCCATGGAAACGACATCTCATGGCTCCAAGGGTCAAAGATGTTGTTAAACATCTCAATGCAGAGATCATCTCAAAAGGGAAATTGGAAAGTAATCGAGTCAATTTTTTCGCCCTTGCAGGAGCAACCATTGAAAATGTTGCAGCCATTCTCAAACCTGAAGCGCTGATTATCACTCCATCTGATCGCTCCGATACCATGATCGCCACCTGTATCGCCTATTTAAGTGGCATAAAAATTGCGGGTCTTCTTCTAACAGGAAACTACTCCCCTTCTTTGAAGGCCCTTAAATTATGTGACGAAGCCATGAAAAAAGGGCTCCCCGTTCTTAAAGTGTATACCGACAGCCTTCGTACAGCCATTTCCTTGCAAAATCTCAACGTAAAAATCCCTACTGATGATCTTGAAAGAAGTACTGAACTCAAAGAGTTTGTCGCATCCCACATCGATACCTCTTGGGTAAAAGAGTTGATCTCAAACCAAACAGAAAGATGCCTTTCTCCTCCAGCTTTTCGACATCAACTTATGCTTAAGGCGCAAAAAGGGAGAAAAAAAATCATCCTTCCTGAAGGGGAAGATCCCCGCATCATCGAAGCTGCAGCGATATGTGCTGAAAAACGCATTGCTCAGATTGTTCTCCTTGGAGACAGAGAAAAAATCAA
>JAGROK010000128.1 GCA_020440285.1 Chlamydiia bacterium
GGGCGTGTCATCAATTAAAACAAGCTGAAAGAGATTTTCCTATGAGAAAAAGTTCAAGGCGTCCGATGCAGGAAGCCCAAATCGGGCTTTCGAAGGAGGACAACGATGAAATTTTCCATAGGAAAAGTTAAAGCAGCGAAGTGTAATTGATAACACGCCCTAGTAAATTCCCAAATTTTAAAACACAGCCGACACACTTGCGAACAGCTTCTTCTTTGTAAAAACATGGGCGATTTTACATGGGCTGCCTATAATAGGTCAAAATATTTAGCAATCCGGACTGCGGCCTATTTCTCCCTTTATCATCCACATAAATAGGTCGCACTCCGGGATTCTAATTGAGTTATTTAGAAAAAAAAGCGGTGCACAAAAAAGAATTCTGCTTGCTGAAAGAATGGGATGATGGTAGTGTTACGCCGGAAAAAAAAGATGCAGTTTTACTGTGGAAAAAATGTCGATAACTTAAGGATGTATAATGCCATTGGAAACACAAGAAGGCTCTTGGTCTGACTTTATCTCTTTTATGCAAAATCGATGCTCACGTGCTGAGTTTGAAAATTGGATTGCCCCTATTGAATGTGTGGGAAACAGTGACCCTATTACCCTTCAAGTTCCCAATGTTTTTGTCCAACAGTACCTTCTTGACAATTACAAAGAAGCGCTCACAAGTTTTTTTCCAAAGGACAAAAAAGGAGAGCCCTTAATCACCTTTCTGATCAAGGAGGGAGAAAAACGAAAAGAAGAAAAAAAAATCATCGAAAAGCCAAAGAAAAAATCGGAATTTGAACAAGACCTTTCATTTAATGTTTCCTACACGTTCGAAAACTTTATCGAAGGCCCCTCCAACCAATTTATCAAATCAGCTGCCTATGGTGTTGCCTCCCGCCCCGGAAAATCTTATAATCCCTTATTCATCCACGGAGGAGTTGGCCTTGGAAAAACTCACCTTCTTCATGGAATCGGTCACTACATCCAAAAAAATCACAAAAAACTCCGCATTCAATGTATTACAACCGAAGCTTTTATCAACGATCTCGTTTCTCATCTTCGAAATAAATCGGTGGATAAGATGAAGCGCTACTATCGAAACCTTGATGTCCTCCTCGTCGATGATATTCAATTCCTGCAAAACCGCCTTAATTTCGAAGAAGAGTTTTGCAATATGTTTGAAGCATTGATCAACCAAAACAAACAGATCGTGATCACAAGTGATAAACCTCCAGGACAACTTCAACTCTCTGAAAGGATGATCGCTCGAATGGAGTGGGGCCTTGTCGCCCACATTGGAACCCCTGATCTAGAAACCCGCGTTGCAATCCTTCAATATAAAGCAGAGCAAACAGGGCTGAACCTCCCAAGTCAAATCGCTTTCTACATTGCCGAACACATCTATAATAATGTTCGCCAACTGGAAGGGGCAATCAACCGCCTTGGCGCTTACTGCCGCATGATGCACCTAGAACCTAGCCAAGAAGTTGTCGACTCAACACTCAGCGAGATGTTTCAGGCCCCTGTCCGTTCCAAGATCTCTGTTGATCGCATTCTCCATAGCGTCGCTTCGATGTTCAATGTGAGAGAAAGTGATCTCCGTGGAACCTCCCGAGCAAAAGAGGTTGCCTACCCCCGTCAAATCGCCATGTACCTAGCCAAAGAACTTCTTGGGGAATCTCTCATTAAGATCGCGTCATCATTTGGAGGGAAAACACATTCCACCCTCTTGCATGCATGGAAGAAAATTTCACAAAAGCTTGAAACAGACGATGTTCTCCGCCGTCAAATTCAAATGACTCGACAAAACATCGAAGCTTAGCCTCCGATGTAAGCGAGCTTCTCATGAAAGTCGAGGTAGATAGGATGATGATTGATAAAGTCCATCCCTAAGATTCCATGGACATCGATAAATTCATCAGGAAATGGAAGAAGGTGAAGATTCATCGGCCCAAAATCTTTTCCATTCAAAACAAACCTCTCTGTTGTCACCAAAGGGAGTCCCATATCTCTTTTCTCTACGCAAGATGGATAAAGTTGATCTTTTAATAAGGTCACAGTTGATCCCGTATCTAAAAGATAATTTCTCCACCCTTGATCGGTATCGATCTTTAAATAGATCGCTTTTGAAGTCATCTCAAATGGGGCAATATGAAACGTAGAAAGATCGTATCCTTCTTTTTTAAGGCGGCGCAAAGAGTTGGAGACAATGAACCGCTTGTGATCACAATCGATGAGAAAGTTTCGCTTCTTTAAAAGGCGCCTCCCAATGTGACCACATGGAACTACCTTCCCCTTTTTTTCTTCAGAGCTTTTCCAAAATAGGCAATCTTCTTCTGAAGACTGTTCAATGGCAAAAACCTCTTGAAAACTTTGTTTCCCGAGGAAGACCTCCCTAAGTTTATATTTTGGCTGAGTGTACTTGTTTCCAAATGCGTTGATCCAATGACCCACCCCAGCGCGTTCTTTAGGAATGTCCTCAAGCACTTTTGAGTCAAGTTCGATAAAAAACTTCGAACCCAAATCAACTGCTAGTGGGTACCCTTTCCCATTGATCGTCACTTCAACAACAGGATCACTTGCATCAGAAAACTCTAGTGGTAAAACCTCATGATAGCTTCCATCAAAAAATGACCACAGACACCCCGCAAAAATAACAGCTAATAAGAAAGTTATCCCCCCTTTTTTTACCATTTTACCTTAACGCCCCCCTCCACTTTTCCGGAGGTATTTCCCTCTCCATCTCGAGTCACAGAGCCGCTCACTTCAACGGTCACCTCTCCTCCTTCATTTTCCAATTCAACCGATGCTTCTATTTCTGTATTTCCCTGAGTGTCTGTACTTGCTGAAATGCCCGCACTCCCACTGCAGCACTGCACTTCAGACTGCGCAAGGCGATACCTCTCTACAAATTGCTCCACCCTCGTAAGGGCTGTGGGATACTCCACAAGACGGGCGTTCCACTCCGCAACTTCCTCCTTCCCATTTTCCCACATCTCTTCCTGAATTCCCCCAGCACCTTCTACTCCTTCTACCGCCATCGTTTTCTCCTCGTTGATTAATAACACCTATGTTACAGCTAAAATGGTTTAAGATTGGGTTGTTTTACCGGATCTTTCTATCGTCCTTTGCCCTCTTAAAATCTCCCCTTGTCTCATGGACAATACTTTCGATTTTAAGAGGACAAAACCCAACAAAAATATCTCGTAAAAACAACCCAATCTTAAACCATTTTAGCTATAAAAGAATAACATATTTTTTATACAATCGTATTTGGGAGTCACGAAAATGAGAAAAGCTATATATCCAGGGTCTTTTGATCCACCAACACTAGGACATGTTGATATCATCAATCGATGTTTGCCTTTTGTCGATGAGCTCTACATTGGAATTGGTGCTAATTCTCTAAAGTCTCATCCAACATTCTCTGCTCAGGAGCGAGTAGATTTATTAAACCGTATTTTCAAAACCAATTCTACACCGCTCGTGGTTCAAAACTTGGAAAATTCCCAAAATCAGCGCTTGAGGGTTGATCCTATCGAAGCAGCCTCCTATCCAAGAGATAGGAGCGATGCAGATAGTGTTAAAGATCAAGATGGTGACACAGGGAAAAACCAAGTTTTGAATCATGAGCGGTATAAGATTAAAGTGGTAACATTCAGCGGACTGCTGGTTGACTTTGTTAAAAAGCATTCTATCGATACGATTATCCGTTCATTTCGAACATCTGCTGACATCAACTTTGAAATGGCTCAAGCTTCTTTAAATAGACAAATGACAGGTATTGAGACATTCTGGATTAATGCTCTTCCTCAATATCGAGATCTTAGCTCGACGCTAATAAAAGAAATTGGGCAAAGTGGTAAGTCTTTGGACCACTTTATTCCTTCAGAAATTTTAAAAGAGGTCGAAGATAGACTCACTATTGAAGGCGCTCATCGATGAGAGCGAGCGAATAGACCTTTTCGGGAAAGAAGGTTTTGAGGTGACGTTTGAAGGTAAGGAGGGTGTCGGTTGCTTGCAGAGTGGGGGTAATCAGGAGAAGGGTTTTGTCTTGAAGGCTCCCATTTGGAAGAAGGAGGGGCACTTTAAGAAGCCTTGCAACAGATGCTGCGAGGAGGTAGGAAGGACTTTTTTTGGGAAAGAGTTTTTGGGTTGCAGGAACAATACCATCCGGAATGGGAAAAGAAGAGCGACTTAAGGCTAAAAGAATGAGAGATGCAAGGAAGTGGGGACGTTTTGTTTTGAGAAATTCGTAGTAGAGATCGGTGATGGGTCCCACCCCTTCGAATAGGGAAAGGTGGGGACGAAGAGGCTTGGGATTTTTCCTGCAGTGAGAGCACGGAGAGGGACCTGCACAAATGGGACAGCGGGTTTTATGATCGATCCAATCAAGGAGCTCTGTACACGGGGGGCAGAGGGGATGGCTTTTCTTTTCTACAGATCCTCCACAATGAATGCAAAAGGTGGGATAAAAGAAATGGAGGATAAGATTAGCGAAGTCCATATTTAGGATTTTCAAAGGTTCCCCCAATAGAGAGGGTAAAGGGCTCTGTCACTTTGAGAAGGACATATTGTTTCATCTTGATACTCACGTTGATATTTCCATCAAAGTCAACGTAGGAATGTTCAGTTGGGGAAAGAAAAAATTGTGACCGCTTCCCTTCACTATAGCTTTGTTTAAGCTCGGTAAAGTAGATCCGCCCATCAACAATGACATACTCTAACTCTCCTCTTACGGGGACGAGGAGCCCCATATCAAGGCCCAGCCGCCCTAAAATTTCAAAGGGAATATCGAGGAGATGATAGTCTCTCTTAAAGGTATTGATAAAGTTAAGGCTTCCTTTCCCGACAAAGCTTGAGGGGTTGCCAAGGGTTCCCCGAATATTGCTGGCATAAAGCTCTCGGATTGTCAGGGGCTTAATGCGAGAGGGATACTTCCCTATCTTGTTCAAAAGGCTTGGACGAAAATCGGTGATTGCAATTTCAGGAATAGAAAGATCCCATGTTCCATCGGTTTGTTTTAGAAGTCGAATCGACTCAATTGTAAAAATGCCTGAGGCATCGCTCAGATTAAAATGGTCAAGCTCAATATGATCAGAGCGGATATCGATCTCACTCATCAGAGTTCCCATTTGAGACCCTAAAAGGTGAAAGTTTTTCCCTTTTAAGTAACCACTAAAGTGACTTTCTTCAAATGCCTTTTTCGAAAGGATCAGATCTCCACTGAGTTCATACCCTTTCCCTATTTCAAATTCTTTCACCCTCTCTTGCATTTCTTTTGGGAGAATCTGAGAAAGTTTTGGAACGTTGATTTTGAGTTGTCCCACAAGTGCTGTCCGATCTAGGAATGAGCCTCTCGGATTATGATGAAATGCAAAGTCTAGTCCACAAATTTCTCCATCAAGACTTTGAACAAAAAAACCTTCGTTTTCATTCCAACTCATTTGAATCACCAAAGGATCTTCTCCCCTTTGATCATGACAGGTTTCTTGAATAACAAGGCGAGAAGAAAAGTGGGGAGAAAAAGAAAGGTGGGCATTTAAATCGAAAGGGATCTCATCGTAGATGGTATTAAGACTCGTAGACAGCTCATCTTTTTCATAGGAAAAGGTGCAGCTATTTAAATACCACGCCTTGTCCCCTATCCAATAGTATCCTTCTTTTAAAGATCCACTTGCGAAAGGGTTTTCCCCAAGCTCAAAGTTGAAAAAGGCTTCAATTTGATTCTCCCATTTAATCGGATAGTTAAAGGCAATGACCCGTTCTTCCTCATATCCTAGGTAAGGAATGGAATGGGTCTGTCCTAGAAAATGGACCATCTCTGGGGGGATCGTCACTTTGACCCCTTCACCTTTAAAAACACCGTTTTGGTAATTGAGCTTATTGAAAAGGCATTTACCCCATAGCTGGTTGGATCGAGGATGGAGAAAGTTAAACTCTCCTTGTCCCACATTAAATCCAGACCGGGGGCTATATGTTAAATGGAGCTTTTGCGGACTATCAATCCGAAGGTGCCCTTTTCCAAAGTCTTCTCCTATCAATTGAAACTTGGAATCTAGTGCCCCATTTCTAAATCCTTTTGAATAGTCGAAAATAACCTGTCCTTGAGCAGATAAAACCCCTGTTAAATAGCTCAAATCAACATCACTTTGAGGAAAGAGGGCTCCCACTTCTTCTAAGTCAATCCGAAGACTTTCAAGGGGAATTTCCAATGTCTTTCCTGTCTCATTAAAGAGTGCCACTCCACTTTTTAAAAAGCTTTTCTTCCAAAGGATTTCTAGATTGGGGATCTCCCATCCCTCTTCTTTTTTGACCATTTTTGCATGCAGCTTTAGGGGGCCTGCTTCGAAATGGTCAAGGGTAAACCTCTCTTTTTCTTTTTCTCCATGGACAAAGAGACGATCAAGATCGATCGGTCCCATTTTTAAGTGGGAACTTTCAGCCTGGAAGGAGAAGTGATCACTCTGTCTGTTAAATACAAATGCTACCTTCATCTCCCCACTTACGTGAGGACCACGCATTTCATCAAGGGTTTCTGATCGAACGGGAAGGAGTCCTGCAGAATTTAGAAAATCAAGATGATGGACCAGATCAAGGGCGGAAAGTGTTGTTGTGAGAGTCGCACGGTTTAAGGCTCCTCCACAAAAAGTGAGTGTTTCGATATCGACTTGAGCTCCAAAAAA
>JAGROK010000129.1 GCA_020440285.1 Chlamydiia bacterium
AGACTGCCGAAAATGATTAAATGGATAAAGAAAAGAAAATGTTTGGCTTCTGATGCTATGAAAAGGGTGATGCAGGATAGAATTAACGTGTAGAATAAGAGCTTTTGTATTTTGATGTATTTGGTAAGAATCCGATTGATCAATAGATTTCCGATGCACCAAGAAAGACCCATCCCTATAAAGGTTAGTGTGATAGAGAGTTTTGTCCCTGTAAAATGTTCGATCAAAAAACTCGAGAGAAACTGCAACGAAATGATCCACCCTAACATGAAAAAGAAAAAGAGGGCATATAAGTAGTTTAAATGGTGGGTTTTAAAAAGGGAGAGGATCTCCTTTATTTGGTTGGAGAAATAGTGTTTATGTCCCTTATCTATTGATGGATGGGTTTCAGTAAAGTGGTATTGAATAATTCCTAGGTTAATAATAGAGAAAATGGCCATGGCCCAAAAAGGGAGGGAAGAGCTGAAGAAAGAGTCTAAGGCTTTATTGGAAAAGACTCCCCCAATGACAATTGCAACGACAAAACTCATTCCAACCACACTTGAAACGGCCCCAAAATTTTGAGAACGTTGTTTAGGATTAGGAAATAGATCTGAAATTGAAGAGAGGCAGATGGTCATGTTTCCCGCAAAAAAGCCTGTAAATAGGCGGCTAAAGAAAAGGAAGAGGTAGTTCATTTGAAAGATGGCGATTCCCGTGAGAAGAAAACCAATCCCTTCCCCGATTAGGGCAAGTGTGAAGGCATACTTTCTCCCTTTGATATCTGCAATGTGGCCAATAAAGGGACCAGCAAGAAACTGGGCGAAAGGAAAAGAGGCGATTAAGATTCCTAAGAGGATAAGTCGGTAAGATAGAGGATAATCCTGGGGGAGGAGGGTGTAGATGGGCTTTAGGACGAGGGGGGTGAAAATGGGATAGACAACGATCAATGCTAAATTATCGAGAAATAAAACCGATAGGATTGCTCTGAAAGAGCGGTGGTTTTCATCGATCACTTTAAGCTCGGAAGGGGGTGTTCGCGGAGTCGATAGCCGACACCTCGAACCGTTTCGATCCAATTAAAATTAGGGCCTAGTTTTTTTCGAAGAGCTGCAATATGGACATCGATATTTCTATCGACGATAAAAGCGTCATCGTTGTGGATGTCGTCGAGAAGTTGATTTCGAGTAAGAACTTTTCCTCGATATGTTAAAAGGCGCTTTAAAATTCCAAATTCAGAGAGAGTGATGGTGACCGGCTCTCCATTTTTCTTTAATAAATAGCGTGTGATATCGAGGGTAAATTCTCCAAAAGAAAGGATTTTAGGAGCTTTTTCTACTTCTTTCCCCCTTCGAAGGATTGCTTTAATTCGTGAAAAGAGAACCTTTGGCGAAAAAGGTTTTGAGACGTAGTCGTCGGCTCCAAGCTCTAAACCTAAAATCATATCGAGTTCCTCCCCTTTTGCACTCAATATCACAACAGGAATCGATTTAAGTTCGTTGTTGTTTTTGATCTTTCGGCAAACATCAAATCCATTTTGGCCAGGAAGCATGACATCGACAATAACAAGATCTGGTTTTTCCCGCTCAACTGCGCGGTACCCATTTATCCCGTCAACTTCTACGTGCAGTTTATAGCCAGATAGATCTGCTTGCAGTTTAATCAATGCGGCGATGTCTTCTTCATCTTCAATGAGTAATATTCGCTTCTTCTGGGCCATAAAGGTCTCCTTCTTTTACCGATCCTGACATCTCTTACGGAAGTTGGATACGTTGGTCAATAACGATGAGGTCTGATGTCATTCCATTCAATTGTTTGATTTTTTCAACAGTTGTATTGTGATCGCGGGCAATTTTTTCTAAAGAATCTCCCCCTTTCACAATGTAAACTTTTCCCTCTTCGGCTTGCGCGAGCTTGGTGATCCCTTCTTTAATTTTTGTAATCTCTTTGAGTTGGAGGTTTTGCCCTTGAATTGCCTTTTCAAACTGAGCAATTTTGTCTTTGTACTGAGCAAGTGCAGTTGTGGTATCATTTGCGTGGGCACTTAACTGGCGGATATCGGTTACAATTTTGTCTTGCTTCTTAGAGATTTGTTGGAGCTTCTTTTCAAGGTTTTGCAACTCTTGAACGAAGGAATCAAGTTTTCCCGATTTAAGTTCGGCAATTTGTTGCTTAAGAGTTGCGATGACTTGCTCTTGATCGATGAGCTTCCCCTCGATAACGTGGTGTTCGATTTCGTAGGTGTTTAAGTCGTGTTTAATGTCTTCGACTTCGGTGCGCACTTTGTGGAGGCTGAGTTCCATTTGGTGTTTTTCCCCTTTCGAGGAGCTAATAGAACCACACCCTGTCAGAATCAGTAGGGGGAAGAGGAGGAAGCTTTTTTTCATTTAGACCCTTTTTTTTCAAAGATTTTAAATTCCACACGTCGGTTTTTAGCCCACGCTTCCTGACTATGTCCTATGTCAGCGGGCATTTCTTTCCCAAATGAAATGGTATAAATATGATTGGGGTTGACTCCACTTTTTACAAGGAGATTTCTAATCGTATTGGCTCTTCTAGTTCCAAGGGCAAGATTGTAAGCCTCAGAAGCACGTTCATCGCAGTGACCTGCAACGAAAATATACATCTCAGGATGTTCTTTCATGTGCTTAGCTATTTTAGCAATGTTGTTATAAGACTCCTTAGAACGTAGAACGTGTTCATCGGTGTTGAAGTAGAGATTTTCAAATAAGGTTGCAAGGTGGGAGGCGGGCTTTACGAATTGATCGATACCTGGAACAGAGCTTCCAATAGCGCCGGGGATCTCTTTGGGTTGAGGGATGCTCATATCGGCAAACTGTTTTTTAAGGTCTTCATCCCTTAAGGGAATATACTCCTCTTCTTGAGGTCCGTTAAATTCGTCTGCAGATTCAATCATTTTAGAGTCAACATCTTGTTTCCAAAGTAGTTGACCTTTCCGGTGGAGGTATCGCCCCATCGTTTTTGTATCTTCCCAGACTGTGCTCGAATTATTTTGGCAGCTAGTCATTAAAAAAGTCACACTTAGTGCGAATAGCCAGGTTAGTTTCTTCATAAAGGCCCTCTAATTGGTTCCCATGCGGGGTAATGTTTTTTTCCAGGTCCGTGAGTGATTTGTGTTTTTTCTTTTTGTTTTAGGTTTATTATAAACAGCTCCGACGAAGAAGGATCTACTGTATTGTAGATAATATGCAAACTATTTGGAGCCCAGCAAGGATTTTCTTTGTGGCTGTCTCCCGTCGTCAGTTGAATTTCTTCTTGCGTCAGAAAGTCATATACCATGATTTGCCTAATGCCGTCAATCAAGGCGCTATATGCGAGCTTTGTTCCATCGGGTGACCAGGCGGGGCAAGTGTTGTGTCGGTATTTTTTTGTTAAGCATAAGGGGTGTTGAGAGGTTTCTTTTCCAGGGTAAGGGGTATCAATAATAAAGATTCTAGGAGTTCCATCTTTATCTGAAACAAAGGCAATTTTTTTTCCGTCAGGGCGAAAGGTGGGTGAGGCTTGGACCGATTTTGGGTAAGAGAAAGCTTGGATCGGCTTTCCGATGAGTCCATGGTTTCGGCTAAAGAGTTGAACAAAAAGATCGGCCCTCCCACTTGCATCGGAGATAAATGCGATCATATCTCCTCGATTGGAAACAGTTGGAAGAAGTTGATTTCCTCTCAAGGATAGGAAAGGATCGCCGCGAGGACGATCAAATGAGGAAATATAGAGTTTGGGTTGCCCTTTTTTATAGTTAACGTACATGAAGCGATTTTTTGTAAATTCTCCTTCAGCAGGAAAAAAAACTGGGTTGATGCAGTAACTCCTCTCTTCTGTTAGTTGTCTTTTGTTATCTCCATCATAGTCAGATTCCCAAATTTCAGAGCGCCATTCGTATCCTTGGGGTGTTTTTTCAGGAAATTGTACCGCAAAAAGAATGCGGGTATTTGCAACTCCCCGTTTCCCAGTCATGATCAAGGTTAGGTCATCACTAAACTTATGGATAACCCTTCTATCAGAAGCTAGGATCCCTGATAAGGAGTAAGGTCCCAAAGTTTTTGTCACTCCTCCCCGGTTTAGTGCGATTAAAGATGAAAGGGTATTTCCAATGATTTCTATATCGATATGGAAATCTGAAGACTCGGTGCTTCCAATCGATGAGCTTCCGTTATGGACAAGATCAAATAGAAGGATTTCCCTCAAGGTTTCCAAATAGGTTTCGGGAAAGGAAGTGCCAATAAGTTTCGATACAGAAACCGAAGACAGAGGATTTCGCGTCGCAAGTGGGACAACAATCTCCTGCTCCTCAAAGGAGAAGAGGAAGCTAAGGGGCATTACAAAAAGTAAGAGTAAACGTATGCTCGCTTTCGTTTTTCAATTCCTCGTTAAAAGGGGGGAGACTTATCTGCGGAAGATTAAGCTCTAAGTACCGCTTGTTTTTTTCGGAAGCGGTATGGAGCACCTGCAGTTTAAGCACCCGACCTGATTGACTGACTGTTAGCTCTAATTTTACAACGCCATGCTCTGGAAGTTCAAGTCCTTCTTTCAGGACTTGGGCAAGGGATACAACATAATCGGTTTTCTCTTTTCTGTCACCTTGGTCGATTTGAAGATTTTGAATTTTTTTAGGAAGAGAGAGGGTAGCATCAGGAGGCGAGTGTGTTTCAATGTTTGAAAGGGTCTCTTTTAGATCTTTTAAAAGGGCGTTTTTTTTTGCTAAGGGAGCTTTTCCTTTACTTGAAACTGCTCCCTTATGTTGGGGTGAAGAAGTATGGCTCCTTTTTTTAGGTGCAGGCGCAGGAGGAGGGGGGGTGTAAGTATTGACGACGATCGATTTTTTAGGAGGAGGTGGAGGAGTCTTTTCTTTGAAATCAAAGAGAAAGAAAAAAAGATGGACAGCAACCACTATGGAGATAAGGGTGAGGTTTTTTTTGCCCATTTGAACTTAACCAGGTTTTAAGATGACATCAACGGAGCTAAACCCTGCACTTTCAACAGCGTTTTTCACCGCTTGGTAAGTGCCAAAGTATCCTTTTCGATCGTGAAAGATTTGAGGAGAGGCTGAAGGGGTGGTGTGGTAGAGCTTTCGAAGGTGCTCGGAGAGCTCTTGAATATTTAAAGGGACCCCATTGAGCCATATCGTGTTGTCTTCGTAGACATGAATCTTGATTGCGCCATTTTCTTGGAAAGAGGTCATGTCGGCTTTTTTTTCTCCTCCAGAAGGGGCAAGATGAATTCGATCGATCTCTACTAGAGGGGCAACTAATATAAACATAATGAGAACAACAAAAACTACATCAATGAGAGGGGTGAGGTTGATGTCCTCCTCCGCTTCTTCAGAATGGATGAGTGAAAGAGAGCGTTTCATCTTAATTTACATCCACTTTTCGATATTGAAGCTCAATGGTTGAAAGGAGAAAGTGGCTAAATTCAACCATTTCTAAAGTAAAGTGCTTGCTTAAGTTTTTTAAATAACTATGGGCGATAAGTGCAGGAATAGCGATAAGGAGTCCAAGTACCGTTGTAGTCAGTGCGGTGGAAAGGCCACCTAAGATGACTGTATTTGAAGTGACAGAGTGTCCCGCTTGAAGCTCTCCAAATGAAATTAAGATCCCCCAAACCGTTCCAAGGAGTCCTAAAAAAGGGGCTAGTGATTTTGTAACTGAAAGGATAAAAAGGTTTTTTTCTATCCACTCTTTTTGTTTTGCAATTGTTGTGTGAAGATGAGATTCGAGAAACTCGATATCAAGTCCTGAAAGATAATTTTCATTTCCTTGGAAGAAGTAATGGTTTTTATCAAGGATAACAAGGGTTTGCTCTTTTAGTTTATTATACAAAATGCTGAAGGGGTTTTTTGAGTGGGAAGTGAGATTTAAGATTTCCTCTTTGTGAAGATGGGCCATTTTTTGGAATCGTTTTGCCCCTATTCGGATTGTTTTAATCATCCAAAACTTTTTCAAAAGAAAGACCCACGATCCACACGAGAGAAGAAAGAGGGCGAAAAAGATGAGCTTTCCGAAAAAGTCAGCACTATTAAAAGCTTGAAGAAATACTCCCATAAAGGCTCCGAATTATTATCAAAGTTCATACGTGAGAAAATGGTATTTGTCAAGGAAAGGAGAAAGAGAGTATATTGAGGGTATGTTTATTGATTCTCATGCCCATTTAACCTGCGACCCTGTCTACCAAGAGATAGATGAGATCTTAAAGCGTGCGGAAGAGGGGAAGGTTGAAAAGATCATTAACATTTGCACCGATAAGATTTCATTGGAGAGAGGGCTAGCACTTGCCAAGGAGCGGAGTTGGATCTTCAATGTTGGGGCGACAACACCTCATGATGTAGAAAAAGAGGGTGGCCTTTATTTTCCCCTTTTCGAAGAGGCGGCTTCAACTGGAAAATTGGTTGCTGTTGGAGAAACGGGGCTTGATTATTATTACGAGCACTCTCCAAAAGAGTTGCAACAGACTTTTTTTTCTCGCTATCTTCAACTTGCAACGCAATGTCACCTCCCTGTTGTCATTCACTGTCGTGAAGCGTTTGATGATCTGTTTGAGATTGCTCAAAATGATTTTTCAAAGGGAAGGGTCCTTCTTCACTGCTTTACGGGAACTATGAAGGAGGCTGAAACAGCGTTAGAAAGGGGATGGTTGATTTCAATGAGTGGAATCATCACCTTTAAACGATCTGAAGCTCTTCGCGAAGTGGCAAAAGAGATCCCTCTTAACCACCTTCTCATCGAAACCGATACCCCCTATCTCGCCCCACAGTCAAGGAGAGGAAAGGGGATGAATGAACCGAGTTTTATTTCTGAGACGGCTCAAATGGTTGCAGATGTGAAGGGAATTCCCCTGCAAGAAGTGGCAGCAGCAACAGCAACTAATGCTCGGGAATTTTTTTCATTACGTGATTGATATGAGCATCTGAGACGAGTAGGTAAGTGGTTAAATAGACAAATCCTTTAATCCGATTTTTGAGACTCAAACGGATAAAGAGTTTTGCTAGAAGGGGGGCATGAACGAAAACTTGCCCTCGCAATCCATAGGACAAGGTCTTTCCGATTTTTTTGAGTTGTTCAGGATGATTTTCTTCAAGTTGATTCCGCTTTACCTCTAAAAAAAGGTTGTTAACGACGGGGACAACTGCAATTCCCATGACGGCATAGTTGTCATGCTCGAGATTTTCAAAGTAGGTGATTGCTTGGTTGATATAAGAAGTCATAAGGCAAAAGATACACAAATAAAGAATTTTTTTCTTTTTCAAATTTAATATTCTCGGTTTAATGGCAAAAAATGGGTAGTCTCAAAAAGGGGAAACCATGACAACAGTAGCACTTCCAATTGATCGCGCCTTTGTGTGGAGGCGTCTTCATTCCCTATTAGGGCTATGGATTGTGATCTTTTTAATCGAACACCTTCTTACAAACTCGCAGGCAGCTCTTTTAATCGGTGCAAATGGAGAAGGATTTATTCGCGCTGTCAACTTTTTGAAAAATCTCCCCTACCTTCATGTCATAGAAATTGTCCTTTTGGGTGTCCCTATTTTTATGCACATGGTTTGGGGAATTCGGGTTTTGATGACCTCAAAAATGAATTCCTTTTCTTCAAAAGGAAATCGTCCAACCTTGAATCGATACGCACGCAATCATGCTTATTCTTGGCAACGGATCACATCGTGGCTCCTTCTTATTGGGATCATTGCTCATGTGGGGTATATGCGTTTTTATATGTATCCAAAAGGGGTTGAGCTTGGGGAAAACAACGCTTACTTTGTTCGAATTAGCATGGATCCTGGACTCTATACCGTGAGTGATCGCTTAGGGGTAAAACTTTATGATCAAGCTGCCATTGAAGCGGTGAAAGAGAGAGTGGAGCATCAAGGATCTATGATGCAAGGCGTTATTGAAAATAGTGAAGCGATTTTAGAGAGTCCCCCTCCTTATTCTTACAAGAAAAGTGTTGCTGCGATGATGGCCCAATTTCAAAACTGGGAGGATCAAAAGGCTTACCTCAAAGGGCTTGAAGCGTGCTCAATCAATCACCATCAAGTGATTGCAGAAGCCTCTAATTTTGGAACAGCAACCCTTTTGATTGTTCGAGATTCGTTTAAGAGCCCTTTTAAGTGCATTTTGTATACCCTTTTTGTGATGGCTGCTGTTTATCATGGGTTTAATGGCCTTTGGACTTTTATGATCACATGGGGAATTGTTATTCGGATGCGCTCTCAATCACGGGCTGTAAATTGGTGTTATGGGGTGATGTTTCTCCTCTGCTTTTTAGGTATTGCTGCCGTTTGGGGAACTTATTTCATTAACTTGAGGAATTAAAGATGAAGCAAAAAGAGGTGATCATTGTTGGTGGAGGGCTTGCAGGGCTTGCTGCAGCTATGCGCCTTGCTGAAAATGGATGTCATGTCAAAATTGTTTCGGTAACGCAAGTCAAGCGGTCTCATTCGGTATGTGCACAAGGGGGAATCAATGCTGCGGTGAATCTCAAAGGGGAAGATGACTCCCCTCTCATTCACACCTACGATACGATCAAAGGGGGAGATTTTTTGGGTCAACAACCTCCCATTTTGGAAATGTGTCTCACCGCTCCTCTTATCATCCAAATGATGGACCGTTTTGGATGCACATTTAATCGAACGCCAGAAGGTAACATTGATTTTCGCCGCTTTGGTGGAACCCTTTATAATCGAACGGCCTTCTGCGGTGCGTCGACGGGGCAGCAGCTTTTATATGCTTTAGATGAGCAGGTGCGTCGTTATGAGGTGAAAGGGCAAGTTGAAAAGTTTGAGCATCATGAGTTTCTCCGCTTGATTCAAGATGAAGAGGGAAGGGCGCGAGGCATTGTCCTCATGGACCTTTTTAAC
>JAGROK010000005.1 GCA_020440285.1 Chlamydiia bacterium
AAGAAAATATTCAAAGCGATGTTCCCTTTATCATCCACATAAATAGGCAATCTTTTTTACATCGAAACTTAGGCAGCTCTGCGGAGCTGCCCATCATTTCGATGTAAAAAATCTTACCTATTTATGCAGCCCTAAAGGGAAAAATAGGTCGTACTTCGGGGTTAAAGAACGCAAGAACCCGCATCGGGATCTTATGGAACAACGGTTCCAATAAGGGTTTGGTGATTATAGCTATGGAGTTGCACATTTTGAAGTGTGCCGATAAGGGTCTCATCTCCTGGGAAGATCACCTTTTTCCAGCAGCGAGTGCGCCCTTTAAGCTGTCCATCTCGGTTTTTCCTTTCAACAAGGACCTCCATTTCTTTTCCGAGGAAAGTTTGCCTTTCTTCAGCAGTGATTGATTCATGAAGGGCAATAAGGCGTTGGAGGCGCTCTTCTTTTACCTCTT
This sequence comes from Chlamydiia bacterium, assembly GCA_020440285.1. Lineage (GTDB taxonomy): Bacteria > Chlamydiota > Chlamydiia > Chlamydiales > Simkaniaceae > Neptunichlamydia. Next base: position 449 of record JAGROK010000005.1, read on the forward strand.
CGGGAATGTCATCCTTCCATCGCATTGCAGGAGTTCCCTTTCGGGGACTATAGGTGTAGAGGAAGGCGACCGAGTAGCGGATCTCTCGAAAAACTTCGAGGGTTTCTTCAAACTCTTCTTCTGTTTCAGTGGGAAAGCCCACGATGATATCGGTTCCAAGTGAAACATTAGGGACAATTTCTTTAAGAAGGGCTACCTTTTCAAAATATTGTTCCTTTGTATAGATCCGGTGCATCTTTTTGAGGATCCGATTTGACCCTGCCTGGATGGGGAAATGGACAAATTCACAAAGAGAGGGAAGGTCACGAATCGCCTCCATTAGCTCTCGAGTGATATCGATAGGATGACTTGTCATAAAGCGGATCCTCTCTACCCCTTCGATATGATCAAGGCGGTAAAGGAGGTCATGGAAAAGTTCTTTCCACTCCGGTTTATCCTTTCCATAACTATTGACATTTTGACCGAGGAGGGTGATCTCCTTATACCCTTGATCAACGAGGAGGCGAACCTCTTTTTCAATGTCTTCAGGGGGGCGAGAAACCTCTTGCCCTCGGGTATAGGGGACAACGCAGTAAGTACAAAATTTGTCACATCCACGGATGATCGAGACGTGTGCCTTGTAGGGATCATCCCGCTTGGCAACAAGGTAGTTAAGATTTTCTTCAAATTGATCGTCGGTTCTGAGTTGTTGCTTTCCGGTGTTGATCACATCGTCAAGAACTGCATTTAAATCGGTGATATTATTGGTTCCAATCACAAAGTCGACGTTGGGGAGCTTTCGAAAAAGGGTCTCTTTTTTAGCCATTGCCATGCATCCTGTGACCCCTATAATTTGTTTTTTCTTGCTCCGCCCCAGTTGTCCAATTTTTCCCATGACTTTCCGCTCTGCAAGGTCTCTGATTGAGCAGGTATTAAAGAGGAGAACATCTCCATCTCGTTCATCGTAAACCCTCTTGAGCCCCCTTTTCAGGAGTTGCCCAACCATGATTTCAGAGTCGAGCTCGTTCATTTGGCACCCGTAGGTGCGGACAAAAAATGTTTTTGGCTTCTTCATAAGGGCTGAGTTTAACTCACTTAACTCCAAAATTTCAAGACAAAGAAAAAATTCACTCAGCAATGGGTTGGCAAAAAACGGGAAAACCTGTATATTCTTGCCTCAAACGTTAATGAAAAAGGGACCAGAAATGGCTAAGCGAAAGGAATCGACTATCCTATTGACCAAAGAAGAAGCGCAAAAAGCTAAAGGGTGGATCACCCTTGATGCTAAAGGAAAAACCCTAGGGCGCTTTGCCTCCGAGGTAGCAAAAATTCTCCGTGGCAAACATAAAGTGACCTTCACTCCCCATGTGGATTGTGGAGATGGTGTCATTATTTTGAACGCTGATCAAGTTGTTGTCAGTGGGAATAAAGAAGCCCAAAAAGTTTATCGCCGCTATACCGGGCATATTGGTGGCCTTCGCGAAACTCCTTTTCGCACTATGCAGGAGAGGAAGCCGACCTTTATTCTCCAGCATGCGATTCAAGGGATGATGCCTAAAACGAAACTTGGAAAAGCACAACTAAAAAAACTCCGCATTTTTGCAGGTGATCAACATGACCTAGCAGCGCAAAAACCCCTATCTGTAGAGGTATAAGAAAACGATGGCAACGAAGAAAGAAACAATCGGAGTTGGAAGACGTAAGCGAGCAATTGCCGCTGTCAGGCTCCGCCGTGGGAAAGGAAATATTGATGTCAATGGACGGAAGATCGAGGAGTATTTTACGACCGATCTCCAAAGGGAAACGATCCTTTCTCCTTTAATCAAGCTTCAGCTTGAAAACAATTACGATATTATCATCCGCGCCAAAGGGGGCGGAATTAAAGGGCAAATGATCGCAGCAAGGCTTGGAATTGCCCGCGCACTCGTCAAAGAAGACGAGGAAAGACGTGCTCTTTTAAAGGGAGAAGGGTTCCTTACACGAGCTCCCCGTAAGCGTGAGCGTAAGAAGTATGGTCTTGCTGGTGCAAGAAAACGCTTCCAGTTCTCAAAGCGATAATCACAGATTACCTCTCTTTTCTTTTATACGGAGCCCTGAAGTTTTACTTCAGGGCTTTTTTTGTTGGGAGTCTGTAATTTCTCATGCACAAAAACCCTTATTTTTTGTGCATGAGAAAAAAAACGTGCACAAGAAATCGGTAAAACGTGTGGATGTGTTATGTTTAAATTGGGTTGTTTTAACGAGATATTTTTGTTGGATGTTGGCTTTGGCAAAACTCCAACTTTTGAAGTTGTTTGGGTATAGTATTTTCAGTTTAAAATTTTAAACTGAAAACACTATATAAACCGGAGAAGTTATAGATGATGAATGAAGGAGAAAGTTTTGTTCAAAATTATTTGGTCCCGCCATTGGAGATCTTAGCTGATCGTGCGTATCAAGATGTGGCATGGGTAAGGCGAAGAGAGGTAGATGCAGTTTGTTACTCTGAAGTGATTGAAATGTTTTTGCATGCTTGTCATGGCTTTTTAGATTCAGAGTATCCGTCAGAACTACCACAGGATAAACGGGTCTTGTTATCTGAATTGAGAGACTTGGTCATATCATTTGATTGTGCCATTGATGACCGTGCGTATAAGAATACTCTAGTCGTTGATCATCCAAAATGGGACAAAATTAGAGAAAAAGCAAGGGACTTACTTGGAATGGTAAAAATTATACATACTTAGAGTTTAGGTAGTCCGTGAAGGGTTTTGGTGAAAGGGGGCTCCCGGTTCCTTTTTCGATGAGCTCAAGGGGGGTGTATTGCCTTCCGTAGCGGTGGATCTTTTCATAAAGAAAGTGTTTGATGAATGAGAGATCTCCCCCAGCAATTGTTTTGGCAAAGTCGGGAAGCTCTTCTATTAGGGTTTGATAGAGTTGTGCGGCGTAGATTTTCCCTAGGGCGTAAGATGGAAAATAGCCGATAAGTCCAAAGGCCCAATGAATGTCTTGGAGACACCCTTCGCTATCTGTTTTTGGAGTGATCCCAAAAGATGCTTCCATTTTTTCATTCCAGACGCTTGGGAGTTCTTGGAGGTCTATCTCACCGGAGAGAAGCTCTTTTTCGATTTCATAGCGGAGGATGATATGGAGGATATAGGTCACCTCATCGGCATAAACACGGATAAGTGAGGGCTCTACGTGGTTAATCGCTTGGTAGAATAGATCAAGGGTTATCCCCTCCATCTGTTTGGGGAAAGCCTTTTTTAGTTGGGGAAGGGCAAACTCCCAGAAGGGGCGCCCTTTCCCGATGAAACACTCCCAAAAGATTGATTGACTTTCATGGATCCCAAAAGAGGCGGCTTCGGCAAGGGGGGTTCCGAGTTCCTCACTTGGAAGGGCGAGCTCATAAAGGGCATGTCCTCCCTCGTGCAACACAGCAAAAATGTTATTAAAAAAAGATGTTGTGGAGGTGAAGGTGGTTAAGCGAACATCGTGGGGATGAAATCCGGAGCAGAAAGGGTGAGCTGAAAAATCTAAGCGGGCACATTTGAAATCAATTCCCATTTTTTCCATTAGAAAATGGTTGAATGTTTGTTGCTCGCTAAGAGGGTAATGGGCAGAGAGAAAAGAGGCCGATTCCTGTTTTTTAGATAGAGTTTTAGTAAGCTTTGATAAGAAAGGTTTAAGCTCTTGAAAAAGGGAGTCAAGCTTTTCCATTGTCATCTCTTTTTCATAGAGGTTGAGAAGGGAATCATAAGGGTGTTTGTCTTGATCTAAGAGCTTCCCCTTTTCTTGATGGAGAGAAAAAATGGTCTGAAGGTGGGGAAGAAAGAGCTCGTATTGATTCTCTTGTTTTGCCGTTTGCCAAGCATTTACCCCTTGAGAGTGCGCTTTCGCCAGCTTTTTTACGAAGGCATTTGGGAGTTTTGTTTCGGTAAGGTAGTCTGAATGAAGCTCTCTAAGGGAGGCTTTTTTTCTCTCATCAAAAGCGTTAGATTTGACTTTTCCTGTTTTGAGATCGACAAGCTTTCCTAAAGCGTTTTGGTACTCAGGGCTTGTTTTTTCTTGGTGGGTTAAAGAGGTGATGAGTTCTATTTGTTTGGAGCGAAAATCGATCCCTTCTTTTGGCATAAAGACTTCTTGGTCCCACTCAAGGAGCATTGAAACAGAAGAAAGGAGGCGGATATTCAGCCCTTTTTTCTTTAGGTTTTCGTAGTCGTCGATTTCTCCAGACATGGCTTTTTCCTCTTTAAAAAGGTTTCAATTCCAGTGATGCACATGTTTGCAAACGGGGTTCCAAAGGCAAGGCTCGTTGCAAGGATTGCGATCAAACCGCTTCCAATGAGGTTGTCGGTTAGCCAGTGAGCTCCAGTAATCAGGCGGGGGAGGCAAAAGAAAATAGCATAAAGGGTAGCGATCAAACCTGCCCGTTTCCCCATGAGGTGGAAGATCAGAGAAGCAAAAAGAATGGCAGTTGTTGCGTGGTCTCCAGGGAAACTCTTTCGAGAGTGGTCCTTCACCTTGATCCAGTCAACAACACTTGAAAGGCGAAAAGCTGTTTGATCAACCATCGTTGGGCTTTTACGAGGGGTATGGATAAACTCTGGGAATAAAAACCCGTTGATAGCAGAGATGACAAAGGCAATAAAAAGGACGGAAAAAATAAGTTCTGCGATTTTCCGTTTTTTTAATGCTGCAGTTGCAAAGGCGATATTGAGTGCAAAAAAGAGGAGCATCAATAGGTCATGGATCCAATCCATGATCCGATGCCCTGTAAAAGCCCAAAAATTTTGCCAGAAGGGGCTATGGTGAATCCATGAATTTAGAAAAGTAAAGGTTTTTTGATCTAAAGCATTCCAAAAAGGGCGCAGTGTAGGGCTTAGCCATGAAAGAAATGCTAAGATGATAATACCGGAGGGAATGAGCAACTTTTTATAATTCATTTGAAACACATTTTAATGAAGCGGGGACCAAAAATGAAGAAAAAAGAGAGGGGGAGGGTAAAAATGGCCCAAAAAGGGGAGGCTACTTGCATCTCTCCAAGAACAATGCATCCATCCATAAGGGTAAAAAAAGCGATGTATCCAAAGATTGTTAAGGAAAAGATGAGGAAGGTGGGGTAGGTGCGACTTGAAAGGAAACAGAAGGGAACCACTCCAATAAGGACCAAAACAGGGAGCCATGGCATAAAGAGCTTGAAGTAAAGATGGGTATAAACAAGTGAGTGGTTTTCAAAAAAGAGAGGGGTTTTGTGAAAGGTCATTGTAGCAAGCTCAGAAATAGAGCGGTTTTCCATCGATTTTTCAAGGGGGCTGCTTAGATCAAAATTGAGGATGAGATCTTTAAAAGGGAGAGTGGGGAAAGAGGCGATTTTTTCAATTTGTCCATGAGAATTTCTCTCTAGCTGATCAACAAGCATTCCAATTGGATGAGGAGAGTCGATCTGAAGGGTTTTCATGTGGTAGAGTTTATCGACCGATTGGACCCAAAAAAGATCGAAAAACTCTTTTTTTTCACTATCGTATGATTGGTAAAGGAAATGACTCCCATCGTCAAGGGGAAGGGCATAAAAAGGGACTTTTTCTTTTTTAAGAGAGCTCATTTTCTTCAGATATTTTTTCTCAAAGTGATCGATGTAGTTCAGTGATTTGGGAGAGAGGATTTCGAAGTTATAATAACTAACGGCCACACAGATCAGTCCGACAAGGAAGAAGGGGCGGGTCAATTTATGGGTAGGAATGCCCGCTGTTTGAAGAGCTAAAAGTTCATTCCGTTTATTGAGCCCTGTGAGAACTTTGACACTAGAAATAAGGAGAGATAAGGGGAGAAGGAGATCGCACCGCTTTGAAAACAGCATTCCATAGTAGAGCGATAAATCACTCCACGAAATTTTTTTATTTTTTAAGATCTCTTGCATATGCATCGAGTAATCGATCAAGGCATATAAGAAGAAAAAGCAAAATAAAAACAGGAAAAAGACTTTTAAAGTCTCTTTTAAAAAGTAGCGTTGCCAGATCTTTGTAGGAATCACTCGACTCCTCCTAAGATCCGTTTTTGAAACCAATAAGAAGCAAAGAAGAGAATAGGAAGGGGAAGGGCATAAAAAACGATCACTTTATAAGGGGAGAGTTGAAATGACTTTGCGGCGATCGAAGAGATAAAGGTGAAAGCAGAAAGGAGAATGGCAAGGTAGAGCCCCTTTTTTTTCCGTCCTCGACCAATTTGCATTCCTAAGGAAAACCCAAGGAGGGTAAAGGCAAAGGTAATGCATGGGAGAAAGAGGCGGCGGCACAGTTCAAACTGAGCTCTTTTGACCGTTTTTGTCTTTGCGTGGGGATCGGAAAAGGTTTTGATGAGAGTCGTCATTGGAAGATGCTCCATTCCGATGCGGTGAGTATTTTTTTTCATGAGCGATGAAAGGGCGCTTGCAGAAGTTGACATCGTGTCTTGGTTTTCAATAATCAAGTTGTCATACAAATGGGGATCTTCGGGCAAGCTAGAGATGAGGGTGACCTGCTTCCCAGTCATTAAATTATCTTCAACACTGAATTTTTTTGCGACCATTAAGCTCAGCCGTTTATTTGACTCGTTTTTAACGGCAAAGATGATCTCTTTGGCTTCTTTTCCCAGATGGGTCATTTTCATATCGACATAAGAGTCTTGAAGTTTGAGCATCTTCGATTTTTTCATTAAGAATAGAGGATTAATGGTGGCGGCGCTTTGCAGAAGGTTATGGGAGAGGTGGCGACACCGCGGCGTGACTTCAGCTACGATGGCAAAATTAACGACTGATAGAAAAAAAGCAGCCATAAGGAGAGGGGTTGCAAGGGTTTTGACGCCGATTCCTGAGGCGCGAAAAGCTGTGAGCTCGTGGGTGTAGGAAAGGCGCTGCAAAAGGAGGATGGCTGAGATAAGCCCTGAGATGGGGATAGCGATGGGAAGGATGTAGGGAACTTGAAAAAGGGTAAAGAGAAAGATTTTTCCAGGTTGAGAATTGAGTGCAGCTAAGTGGGCAATTTCTTGAAACCGTGTCACGAGAAGGACAGAGATAAATCCAATGACACAGAGAAAAAAAACTTGAAAGTAGTTGCGGAGTAGTAGGCGCCAAAAAAGGGGCATCGCTTGTCGTTCTCCAAAATAAATCCCCCTTATTGTATCCTAACCTCTGTTTTGTTAAAAGACCGATCCCAATGCATGAGCGTATTCTAAAAGATTTTCTCACACTCCGTCTTAAGAAGGGGGCCACCCTTTTGTTAGCCCTTTCTGGAGGGGTTGACTCGATGGCTCTTTTCCATCTCCTTGTTGAAGCAAAGAAAAAGCTCGATTTTCACCTTCACGTAGCCCATGTAGATCATGGATGGAGGGAAGAAAGTAGGAAAGAGGGAGAGGCTCTTCGCTTGCTTGCGGCTTATCATACCTTTCCGTTTCACCTTCATCGACTAGAAAAAATGGGGGGGGGGGATTTAGAAAATAGGTGTCGGATAGAAAGACTTGCTTTCTTTAAAAGGCTCCACCAAAAATACCATTACCAGGCCCTTCTTTTAGCCCACCAATTTGAAGATCAAGCGGAGACAGTCTTTAAACGGGTGGCAGAAGGGGGAGGACTCCGAGCTCTTCGAGGACTTCATCAAGAAAGGGAGATCGAAGGGCTTCCCATATGGCGCCCCCTCCTTTCAATTAAAAAGGAAGCCCTCGCCTCTTACCTCAAGAAAAAAAGACTTCATCATTTTGAAGATTCTACAAATGATGACCCTAAATACCTTCGCTCTCGGATGAGGCTCAATCTCTTTCCCACCTTGGAAACCATTTTTGGAAAGAAAATCGAGGGGAATTTTGTCCGTTTAGGAACGATGTGCCAAGAGTTAACCTCCTATTTTGAGGAGAAGGAAAAAGAGATAGAAAAGGGGCTTATTACAGGCCCTTTTGGATCTTGCCTCGAGCTTGATAAAAGGATCCATCCTCTGGAGCTGAAGTTTTTTTTAAAAGGGAGAGCCCCTATTTCCCACGACGCCCTTGAAACACTTATGAAATTGATCAAAAAGGGGCGCTCCTCCCGCCTTATTCATGCTGGGAAGACCTCCTTTCAACTCTCTCGCTCTCACCTTTTTATCTATCAAAATCCCTTTCCCGACTTCTTTAAACAGAGAGATCTTTGGTCCAAGGGGAGCAAGGGGGATTGGAAAGAGTTTTGGCAAGGGAAGGTTAAAGTTGATGAAGGGGTTGATTTAGTTTCACTTTCTTCTCTTGATTCTTCCCTTAGGGAGAAGGTGAAAAAGTGGTATAGCTATCACCATGTTCCCTCTTTTTTCTATGACAAGGCTCCCCTGATGATGAGCGGCAATGCCATCATAGGGGAGTGTTTAACGGGAAAGGGATTTACCCCAGTTAGTTTGGAGCGTTGCGCGCTAAAAGGTTGACGACAAGCCCATTAAAACGTCTAAGATTATCTAATTTAGAAAAGATAAGAGAAACATCGGCTGGATCGGATATTGGATTCTTCTCCATATCCTCTAGAGCGGTTGCCACGTTCCCAACAATTTGGTTTAAATATAGATCCCTTCCTTCTCTGAGGCTTGGATCAGACAAAAACTCGTCATCGATGATTGTGTATACTTTTTCAACAGCTTCGATACTAGAAAATTCATTGATGTGTATTTTGAGACTATCTACGATCTGTTTCGAATCTTTCTGAATTTTAGGGTCAATATCACGGGTTTGTAGATCAAGAAATGCCTGCGTTATGTCATGCAATAACGGAAGGAGACAATAAATCGCTTCTGCGAATGGAAGTGATGGAGTTCCTTTTCTTGCTTTTTCTTGCTCGGATGCTTGATTTCTGATCGGGCCTGGTTTTTTAGCTTGGGCATTTCTTTCAATCACATAGGATTGAGGATAATCGATCTCTTTAAAGTGCTTGCTAAGAGTTGAAAGGGCTTTATCATCTTCTTTAGAAAAAACTCCTTGATTGTTCATTCTGTATCGGTCAATTTTTTGTGCAATAGAAATGCTCTTGATTCTGTATCCTGGGTCGATAGACGAGGCTACAAAGGCTTGATATCGACCGTAAAAATTAAAGTCATTTTCTTCGCAAGGATATTGATTAGCTTTTTCATATTTGACTAGCTGATTTCCTCCAACAGCATTTGGAATTAAATAGAAGTGGCTTACATCGCGGGTATGGGTCAGGCCATTTGTTTCAACGTGCTTTTCTGTTGCCATTCCAAATACAGGGTTCACTTTTACTCGATTATCTCGAAAGCGCTCTTGTAAAAAGACTTCAAACAGTTCAATCGATGTAAAAAGGCGGTCATGACCATTTTCTCCAGGTTTTCTCACCCTATTGAAGACATTCATTTTCTGACGAGTTTCTAAGATTTGAGAGATTGTCACTGTCCGTTGGTTACCAGAGCTTGTGTAAAAGTCATTAAGTTTTTGATGAAAATCTACAGATTTTAGCTTGTTTCTGGAGGAAAAGACCATCATATAGCGATCTTCTTTAGGGAGCCTTTTGAGGGTTTCGATGAAACGGTTCAACTTGTCCTCGTGAAGGTGTTTCCCTGTTGCTTTGTAAATAAAATTCTTTAAAACTTCTGGATCTTGGTATGTTTCAATGGGATCAATGACTTTAAAGGGGATTTGTTGCCTCCTGAGGGTTTCGATGTCTGAGATTCGAGTAACGACCTTAGGGGCTATCTTCCCCTCTTTTACCCCTCTTAGAGCATAGTAGAAAGCATCCTCATGAAGAGAGTGGTAATCTCCTAATTCTAGTTGCTTTTGGATAGTATTCAGGTGGTAATCAACCTCTGGCAGCCCCTCCATCTTTGCTTCAATTGCTTTGAGATCCTCTGTAGGAATTCTCCCTACCATTTCCTGATAGGTTCGAATCGCAGGGGTTTTAACCTCCTCCATATTAGGGTGTTGATTAGATAGATATAGCTTGCTTAATTCATAGGTAATTGCTGCCATGGGTTTCTCCTGATAACACCGGTTTCATGTTGAATGTGGATAGAGGGTATCATGAGCAACCAATTATTAAAACAATAATTGTTTTGCGGCGTTGATACACGATTGATATAGATTCCTGTATTCAGAAAATGGAAAATAATTTATACTCTAGGGATTGACGCTGAAGCGTTTTGGGGTTGATGAGAACTTTTTGTGTTGCTAAGGAATTTCCATGTCAGTAATAAAAAAAATTAAGGGGCCAAAGAAAGACTTTCGTCCTTTTAAGAATAGATTTAAGAAGCAGATGGATCAGCCTGATAAACCAACAGAGCCTAGGAAGCGATTTCCTGGAGGGTTCTTATTATTTCTCTTGGCCGCCATCTTGATCATTTTGACCGTTCAAAATCTGTCGAGTGATAAAGGGGGAAAGGTTTCGTTTAGCCACCAAGTGGAGCACTTGGTCAATCTCGATTTAATTCATAAAGATGAAAGCAAAAAAATTGCGCAAAACGATAATCTTGTGACCTTTACTGGAAAGTTTAAAGAGCGTTTAAGCGATGATGCTAAGACCCGCTTCCGCTTCCTTGAACTTCTCAACCAAAACCACGAACTCAAAGAGAAAAAAGAAAGTCTCTCAGGAAGTCTTTCTGCATTGCAACAAAATGTAACTATTGCTGCTGAGCGCTTTTTAATTTTGAGTGGGACCCCCATTCCGAAAGGGGGCTTTAGTGTGGTCAGTCCTTATTATGATACTCAGGAAAGACATAGCAGCGTTGTGATCTACTCCCTTCCCGAGAAAAGAGAGATGAGTCTCACCGACCTTCAAGGAGAGTATCGAGCTGTCTCTCAAAATCCAACGAGTGCGACGGTTCAGGGATTTGGGGAACACGTTGAAAAGTTGATTCAAAGTTATAAATCTCCAACCCTTGGGATTGGAAATGAGGAGATGAAGCAAGAGCTTCGCGCAGCAGAGGCGAAGGTGAGTAAGGGGCTGAAAAGCAACTTATCCCCAGATGAGGCCTTAGCGATCTATCAATCGGGAATGATTACCCTTAATCAAGTGACGCTCGCCCTCCTTAAGACAGAAAACCATGTGACACTTCAAGGTCTTCGCAGTGTCCGCAACTATATGGTTGATCTAAATCAATATGAAGAGACCTTTGTTGCCCTTGATAATAATGAGGCGCAACTATCTAAGGCGCGGCAAAATGTGGCTGATGTTACCTGGTTTTTCAATAACAAAGAGCTTTCAACAAAAGCTTTAGAAAAGCAAAATCCTGAAGAGTTTGCCCTTTGGTTTGCTCAAGGGAAGAAGGAGTGGGACGCATTTGCTAGCAATACGGGAACCCTTTTTAAGGCTCCTGATCAGCCTCGCAACCTTGTTTTAGAAAAGACGTTTAAGAGTCAAGAGCCTTCACCTAACTATTTAAGTTATATTTTCCTGACCATTCTCCCTGTCGTGATTGTGATTCTCCTCCTTTATTTCATCTTCTCAAGGCAGATGAAGGGGATGGGATCGGGAGCGATGAACTTTGGGAAATCTCCTGCAAAGATGCTCAATAAGAGCATGCACAAAGTGACTTTTAAAGATGTTGCAGGGGTTACAGAGGCAAAAGAGGAGCTTCATGAGGTTGTTGACTTTTTGAAAGATCCTTCAAAGTTTACGGCTCTTGGAGCGAGGATCCCCAAAGGGGTTTTATTAATTGGTCCTCCCGGAACGGGAAAGACGTTGATTGCAAAGGCTGTTGCTGGAGAAGCGGATCGCCCTTTCTTTTCGATCTCAGGATCTGACTTTGTTGAGATGTTTGTCGGTGTTGGGGCAAGTCGTATCCGCGATCTTTTTGATCAAGCTAAGAAGAATGCTCCTTGTATTGTCTTTATTGATGAGATCGATGCTGTGGGACGTCATCGAGGGGCTGGCATTGGTGGAGGACATGATGAGAGGGAGCAGACCTTGAACCAACTCCTCGTTGAGATGGATGGTTTTGACACCAATGAGGGAGTGATTTTAATGGCGGCGACCAACCGCCCAGATGTTCTCGATAAGGCGCTACTTAGACCGGGCCGTTTTGATCGAAATGTGATCCTTGATCTTCCTGATATTAAGGGACGTTTAGAGATTTTAAAAGTGCATGCCCGAAGGATCAAGCTTGATCAATCGGTTGATCTTATGGATGTTGCTCGGGCAACCCCAGGCTCTTCTGGAGCAGATCTCATGAATATCTTGAATGAATCAGCCCTTTTAGCTGCACGTAAAGGGAGAAGTGCGGTCACTCACCAAGATACCCTTGAAGCGTGCGATAAGGTGAAGTATGGAAAAGAAAGGCGAAGTTTAGAGCTCGATCAGAAAGAAAAAACCCATACCGCTTACCACGAATCGGGACATGCCATTGTAGGTTTAAGTGTTGAAAGGGGCGACCCAGTTGAGAAAGTGACAATTATCCCGCGGGGCCTTTCTTTAGGGGCCACCCATTTTGTTCCAGAGAAGAATAGGGTGAGCTACTGGCGCAAAGAGCTCATTGATCGCCTTGCAGTTCTTATGGGAGGAAGGGTAGCTGAGGATCTTTTCGTTGAAGATATTTCGAGTGGTGCTCAAATGGACATCTCGCAAGCAACAAAGCTTGCGCGAAGTATGGTCTGCCAGTGGGGAATGAATACCTCTCTTGGTCCTGTTGCTTATGATGAGAGAGCCGATGAGGGGAGCTACGTCATGCCAGGCCAAACAACGAAAAATTACTCCGAGGAAACGGCAAAGCAAATCGATCTTGAGGTGCGCAAACTCCTTGAAGAGGCAAATGCTTATGCTGTGAAAATCCTTACGGACAACAAAGATAAAGTTCAACTCATGACCGATATGCTCATTGAGTTTGAGACTCTGGATAAAGAAGATGTTCATGCAATCATGGATGGTTCTTGGGATCCAGAGAAGAAGAGGGAAAAGCTCAAAGCGATGAGTGAAGCTCACCGCAAGACGCCCCCTCCTCCTCCATCTGATGAGGAAGAGTCTAAAGGGGAAGATCTGGGGCCTGCTCCTCAAGGAGTTTAAGAAAGCTTTAGAAGGTGTTTAACAATTCATTCAGGCATTAACGGAAAAGATCTTTTCCCCTATGAAATCTGTTTTCGACCTACGCAAACTTTTCAAAGTTTACTCCGATCTCCAAACAGATCCCCTAGGAAAAAATCTCTTTTTCCAATGCCCAAAGCAATTATTAAACACCCTCTTAGAATATGAACCCCTTTCGAGAATCAATTAGGGAACAATTCCACTCTCTCCATCCCTTTGAAGATCCTAAGTGGGTAGCATCGCTGGGGCTGAAGATCCCTCCAATTCGTTCCCTCCCCCGTTCTTTAGAACATGAAGAGTTAGGGATTTCTACGGTTGCTGAACCTTTTCAATCGGTTTCCACTTTAAAGAAGATGTTGATCGATGATGAGATTCTATCTCTTTATAAAAAAACTTACAGCGCTCCCCGCGTTGTTTTACTCACTTATGTTTGTTGGGATGGGCTTGGTGATTACTGCGGACAGAAAAATATTTTTGATTATCTCCAAGCAGAGGGGATTGAAGTGGTGCGAGCCACCTTTGTCCATAAAGAGCATTCTTATGAAGAAGGGCCAGAATTTCTCCTTCCATTTATGCCAGGTGAGGAGGTGGAGATTCCAAATGCTTTGATGGAGAAAATGAGAAAAGCCCATTTGATTCTCCAGTTTCCCAATTACTATCCCTTTACCGCAGAGTTGCAGAAGAAAGTTGGAAAAGGGCCCCTTTGGGAGTGTTTAGGAGAAAGTGGTTTTATGAATACTCTAGACTTCCAACCTGGAACGGGGCGGAGATGTTTGGGGCTCCACGCCCTTGAAAAAGGGGTGTTTATTCCTACCCTCCCTTCTACGATTCCTCCTCCTTCCATTGAGAAGCCTTATTACTTTGCTTATACGAGAACAGAAAAAGGGTTTTTCAATTACTTGGAAGCGCTTCTAGCCCTTAAAAAGGAGAAGATAAGGGTGGTCACGTTTAATATGCCCCAAGTGATTGCCACCCTTAAAAAAGGGATGGATGGACTCCGCAATGTCTTGATTGAAAATAATGAGATCTACGTCAAACAGAAGATGGGGACTGATGGATGCGACGTCACAATCACTGTTTATCCAGAAGTGAAGCAAGAAGTCTTTGTTTCCCTCCTTGCTCATGCAGAACCTTTTGTAGCGTGCACAGGAGATCATTCCTTTTTTGAAGCATTATCACTTGATAAGGTGATTTATTATGACGCCCTTCCCCATAAAAAAGCCTTCTTTGAGGATCTCCGATTTATCGCAGGATATGCCACTCCCAAGGCGAGCCTTTTTTTTGAAGATGCAAAATGGATTCGAGACAGGGAGGTTCAAGAGGGGCTGCAAACCTTTTATACCTACATCAAGACCCACTTTCGGGCTAACGAGAAGATCATCCATCTGATCAATCGAAGTACCATGCCACACGAAGTGCTAAAGGAGGAGGAGCTCCTCCTTCATGCATTTGGAGAGGGAAAGTTGCAGGCTGCTGAAGTCCTAGCTTCTTTAAAAAGGGCTATTTCGCAGCAGGGGCTTCGAGGAGAGCCTTCCGACTAAGGCGGATCTTTCCATTTCGATCGATGTCGAGAACTTTCACCTCAATCTCATCTCCTTCCTTGAAGTAGTCTTCTACTTTATTCACCCGCTCATGTGCGATCTCTGAGATGTGGCAAAGTCCTTGAACATTGAGGAAAGCAACGAAAAGGCCAAAGTCTTTAATGGTGACAACCTTTCCTTTATAGGTCTTTCCAATCTCTGCTTCTGCAGTCAAGTCATGGATGATCTGTCTTGCCCTTTCCATTCCAGTGGCAGAAGTGGAGGCGATGCTCACGTAACCATCGTCATCGATATTGATATCAACACCTGTTTCCTCAACAATCGCTCGAATTTGCTTTCCTCCAGGGCCAATCACCGTTCCAATTTGACTTGGTTTGATTTTGATTGTTTCGATGCGAGGAGCATACTGCGAGAGACTGTCCTTTGATTTAGGACATGCCTCGAGCATCTTTTTGAGGATATGGATGCGCCCTTCTTTTGCTTGGGCAAGGGCAACTTTCATAATCGTTGGGTTGATCCCTTCAATCTTAATGTCGAGCTGAAAGGCGGTGATCCCTTTTTCATCCCCAGCGATTTTGAAATCCATATCTCCGAGGGCATCTTCCATTCCAAGGATGTCAGAGAGAATCGCGAAGTTTTCTTTCTCAAGGATCAGTCCCATAGCAATTCCAGCAATGGGTCGCTTAATAGGGACTCCAGCATCCATCATAGAAAGGCAACCACCACAAACGGAAGCCATCGATGAGGAGCCATTTGATTCAGTAATGTTAGATTCTAGTCGGATCGTATAGGGGAAGGCATCTTTTTTAGGGATGATTGCTTGAAGCGAGCGCTCTGCAAGTTTTCCATGTCCCACTTCTCTCCTTCCTGGAGGGCCCATCCTTCCCACTTCTCCAACAGAGTAGGGAGGGAAAGAATATTGAAGGTAAAAGTTGCGAAGACCATCAGAAAGATCCAAGGTTTCATACCGCTGTCCCATCGATTCACCACCGAGGGTACAAACAGCAATCGCCTGAGTTTCTCCCCGCGTGAAGAGGGTACTTCCATGCGTTCTTGGAAGGAGTCCCATTTCGATCCAAATTTGGCGGACATCTGCAGTTCCACGACCATCGCACCGCTTCTTTTCCTTCAAAATCATCTGGCGCATGTGGTGAGCTGTGACTTTTTTCATCGCCATGGCGACTTCAAACTCTTTATATTTGTTCCCTTCTTCTGGTAGGAGGCGCTCTTTGACCGTTTCACGGATCGTAGAAAGGGCCTCTTCTCTCACCTGCTTTTCTGTAATGCGAATCGCATCTTGCAAGGGACTTGCCATAATGCCGTCGACCTCTTCCATGAGTCCTTCAGGAAGAAAGTGGAGATCAGCGCGGTTTTTCTCTTTTCCATGAACCTGTTGCCACTCTCCGAGCTTTTGGCAAATGACTTTAATCGCCTGGTGTCCTTCTTCAATCGAGTCCATGATTTGCTCTTCACTGAGGAAGTCGCAATACCCTTCAATCATCAAGATCGCATCTTCGGTCCCAGCAAGGACTAGATCGAGAACGGAGCTTTCCATTTCTTCATTGGTGGGGTTAATGACAAAGCGCCCTTCAATCATTCCAACCCGTACAGCAGCGATTGGCTTGATAAAGGGGATTTCAGACATGACAAGGGCTGCCGATGCTGCACAAATTGCAAGGGGCTCTGTTTGATTGACCCCGTCGTAAGAAAGAACCTTGGTGATCACCTGAGTGTCATTGTAATAACCACTTTCAAACATAGGGCGAATAGGGCGATCGATTAAACGGCAGGTTAAAACCTCTTTTTCACTCGGTTTTCCCTCACGCTTGATAAATCCTCCGAGGGTTCTACCCGCTGAGGAAAACTTTTCCTGATAATCAACCCTCAAAGGGAGGAAATCGACTTCATTAAGTGCAGGTCCCATACAGGCCGTTGCAAGGAGGATGGTGTCGCCGCAGCGGATCATGACAGATCCACCAGCCTGGCGGGCAATTTTCCCTGTTTCGAATGAGATTTCTTTGCCTCCGACTGAGACAGTGATCGATTGAGCTTCTAACTTTTGCTGTTTTTGTTCCATGGGACTCCTAATTTTTCGATAAGAGTCAATCTTAGCAAGATAGGCGAATGTTTGCAAGAAAGGAATTATTTAAACAGGGCTAACGCATTAAAATTTGCCCTCTCAACTTTCCTAGGGAAAATTTCTGTGTTGTTCTCCTTCAAGAGCCCGCTTTGGGGCTCTTTGCATCGAACGCCTTGAACTTTTCTCCTATGAGAAGTTGCTTTGGCAAAATTTTGATGTGTTAGCCCTGTTATTTAAAAACCCTAGGAGGAGTTCTCCTAGGGTTTAATAAAGATTTTACTTACGCAGATTCAGACGGGTGATTAAAGTCTGGTAACGTTTGGTGTCGGTTGAATTGAGATAGTCGAGTAACTTCCGTCTTTGACCGACGAGTTTAAGAAGGGCCAGCCGAGAGGCATGATCCTTTGGTGCGAGCTTCAAATGGTCTGTAAGCTCTGTAATTCTTTCTGTGAGGATAGCGATTTGAACATCAGCTGAACCGGTATCTTTCTCATGCAGCTGAAACTTCTTAGTAATTTCCTCTTTAGTACCTTTATCTAAAGACATTTATTTATACTCCCTATAGACATTATTGTTAGGCAGGATTTAGACATAAATTCATCATATGACAGCCTTCATTGTATCAAGGATAGAGATATATATCAACCTATACCCAAACAACTTCAAAAGTTGGAATTTTGCCAAAGCCAATGCTTCAGGTTTAGTTCCCTTTAAGAAGCTCGTATTCAATTGGATAGGAGTGATACAAAGGGTTTAAAAGAGGAGATGTTGACGCAGGGAAAAACCAACTTTTGAAGTTGTTAGTTCGATTCAAAAATTCTTTTGTCTTCACACTCAAAGGATTTTCGTTTATGATCCTTCCTTCATGGGAAAAAAAGATTTTCACACCTGCATGATGGAGGAGGCTCTACTAGAGGCTCAGAAAGCCTTTGATGAAGGGGAGGTTCCCGTTGGGGCTGTTCTCACCTATGAGGGGCACATTATTGCTCGTGGACGCAATCAGATGGAGCGCTTGAAAGATCCTTCCGCTCATGCAGAGCTTCTCTGCATTCGATCTGGAGCTCAAGTAATAGGCGACTGGCGCCTTCTTAAGACGACTCTTTATACAACCCTAGAGCCTTGCCTGATGTGCGCAGGAGCCCTCCTCCTTGCTCGCGTTTCACACGTTTTGTATGGGGCTCCAGATCTTCGTCATGGGGCCCATGGAAGCTTCATCAATGCCTTTGAGAAAAAGCATCCCACCCACTCCCTAAGGATCGAAGGGGGGCTACTAGAAGGGGAGTCGGCAGATCTTATGAGGAAATTTTTTAAACAACAAAGGAGTCGAAGTGAAACGGTCGATAGAAGTGCTCTTTGACGAGCTTATTGAACTTCAAGAGAAGAAGCTTTTGAAGCTTGCCTCTTCGATTATCCCAAATATTACGTCTGATGACATCCTTCAACCCAACGATTATCCAGAGCTTGAAAACCATCCTTTTTTCCGTTATGAAGAGGGGGTATTAAAGGGGCTTCATTCAGCCAGGATGGCTCTTCTTGCAGAGCAAGAAAATTACTAACGCGAATTCGGGGTGCTAGTTTTTTTTGCGGGAGATGCGCCACATTCGGAACCGCTCACGGAGGGTGAGGGACTTGCGCCCTTTTGCATGGATTTTATCTAGGCAAGCATCCATAAACTCATTATCTTGGATAATCGCCTTTCCTGTTTTGAAATCATAGACCTTTGAAGGTTGAATTTCGATGTCGACCACCTTCCTAAAATGACTTTGCATTTTCCTTTTGAAATAGATCATCTTCTTTTCCATCTCATGAAGACGATAGAAAGGGCTTAAGATCTCCCACGAAAGGATCGAATAAAAATAACCATAAAGCATGGCGGCAAATGTGACAAAAAATGAGAGGAAGTTTCCATTTGAGAGGTCAAGAAAGAGGTTCACTCCAATGAGTCCAAAGACAAGCCATTTTGCTCGAACAGGGAGCATCAAAAAAAGCATGATATTGGCTTCAGGAAAAAGAAAGGCCCAACCGATCAAGAGGATATAAATCGAAGTGGTAGCCCCTGCGAAGGGGAGAGCCGAATTAAAAAGAAAAAGGGATAGGTAGGCAGCAAGCCCTACAAAAAGGGCCCCACCAAAGTAGAGGCCAATGAACTGCTTTTCTCCTCGCGCTTGCACAATGGAAGAGCCAATCGCCCATAGAAGATAGAGGTCGAAAAAGATGTGGAGGATGAGGGTCATTGAAATCCCAGTTGCATCCACCGGTTGAATAAAGAGATAGGAGAGGAACTGCCAAATAAAAAATTTATGAATCCCCCACGTTGTCAAACTAAGGAGATATTGGGGGCTTGGGATGGCGAGAACCTGTGTAAAAAGGGCGTTGAAGACCAGAGAAAAAAAACTTAGCGCAAGGGTGGTGATAATTGTCCATTTGACAATTTTTGGAGTGGTGTTAGGTCCTAGACGAAATGTTTGAAACTGGTTAACCATGCCGTCATCCTATCATAGCCCCGATTAAAAATTCACGTTTTTATATTGTTTTTTATTCTCAAAAGAGGTTTAATTCGTGGGATGTAAATCGATAGCTATCAAAGGAATTTTCAATGAAAAAAGAAGGACATCCTCCCTATCAAGACATCCTCTTTGTCGATACGGCAACAGGACATAGATTTGTATGTGGAAGCACTCTGCAGCCTAAGGAAACAGAAACCTACGAGGGAAAAGAATATCCCGTGTATAAAGTGCCGATTTCATCGGCCTCTCACCCTTTCTTTACTGGAAGTCAGCAATTTGTTGACTCTGAAGGGCGGGTTGATAAGTTTAAAAAGCGTTACATCCGTAAAGCGGAAGAAGTCAAAGCTGCCAAAGAGAAGGAAGAGGAAAAGAAAAAGCCTGCAAAAAAAACAGCTTCGAAGAAGACTGCAAAGAAGAAATCTTCTTAAGGAGTCGTCTTGGAAGGAAAACTGCGAGGGCTTCTCAGCCGTTTTGAGGAGGTCGAAAATGCACTTGGTGATCCCAATGTGCATTCCGATAAAAAGAGGTATAAAGAACTTTCTCAGGAGCATGCTTACCTTTCTGAACTTAAAGAGGCATATGAAAAGCTTTCCCTTGCAAAGCAGGAGCTTGAGAGTAATCAAGACCTCCTAAAAGAGGAGAAGGATCCTGAGTTTTCCTCTGTGATCCGGGAAGAAATTGAAAGACTTGAAGGGGAAATCCCCAACCTCCAGGCAAAACTTGAAACCCTCCTTGTTCCCCCTGATCCTAATGACCATGCAAATGTTATTATGGAGCTCCGAGCCGGAACAGGTGGGGATGAAGCTGCCATTTTTGTAGGTGACTGCGTTAGGATGTATCGCCTCTTTGCCGATAAGATGGGGTGGAAATATGAGACGCTAGCTCTTGCTGATTCTGAAGCAGGGGGGTACAAAGAATGTATCATCTCCCTTTCAGGAAAGAATGTTTACCGCTACCTCCAATATGAAGCGGGAACCCACCGGGTGCAAAGGGTTCCTGTTACTGAAACCCAGGGGAGAGTCCACACCTCAGCAATTACCATTGCTGTTTTGATGGAGCCAACCGCAGAAGAGAAGATCGTTATCGATGAAAGTGAGCTGAAAATTGACACGTATCGAGCCTCGGGTGCTGGAGGGCAACATGTCAATACGACCGATTCAGCTGTCCGAATCACCCACATGCCAACAGGGGTTGTTGTTTACTGCCAAGAGGAGCGATCTCAACATAAGAACAAAGAAAAAGCTCTCCGCGTTCTTGTGGCAAAGCTTGCAGAGGAAAAGAGGCGAAAAAAAGAGGAAGAAAGGGCTTCTCTCCGCTCGAGTCAAGTGGGATCGGGAGATCGCTCAGAAAGGATTCGCACCTATAACTACTCCCAAAACCGTGTGACCGATCACCGCATCAATCTTACCCTCTACAAACTTGATCAAATCATGGAAGGGGATCTGCAAGAGATTTCAGAAGCTTTAGTCAGCTACTTTTATCAGGAAAAACTTCATGCATAATATTCGCGAGCTTGTAGAGCTTTCAACTAACTACTTAGAGAAAAAGAAAGTGAAAGAGCCCCGCCGCGAAGCAGAAGAACTTCTTGCCTTTCTTCTCAATCGGAAACGGCTTGAGCTTTATTTCGATTATGATGCTCCCTTAGAGGAAAAAGAGGTGGCTCGTTATCGAGAGTGGATTCGACGAAAAGGGGAAAGAGAGCCCCTTCCCTATATCACTGGGGAAGTGTCTTTTTTAGGACTTAAGTTAAAGGTGACCCCCGATACTTTGATTCCTAGACAAGAGACAGAGATCCTTGCTGATAAAATCCTCAAAGCCCTTCCCGAAAAACCATGCACGATTTGGGATCTTTGTACAGGGAATGGATGTCTTGGTCTATCGATAAAAGATCAAAGGGGAGATTGCACCGTCAAATTGTCTGACCTTTCTAAAAAAGCCCTTTCAGTTGCCCGAGAAAATGCAGCCTCAAGCGCCCTTTCTGTGGAGATTCTCGAAGGAGATCTATGCGCTCCTTTTCAAGGGCAAAAAGCTGATGTGGTGATCTGCAACCCCCCTTATATCTCTCCTGAAGATTACCTCCACTTGGAAGAAGAGGTGCGCCTTTATGAGCCTAAAGAAGCGCTTGTGGGAGGACTCGATTTTTATAAGAGACTCTCTCTTGAGCTTCCCCCTTTTTTAAACCCAGGAGCAAAACTCTTTTTTGAAATTGGAACAGGGCAGGGAGAGGGGGTAGACTCCCTTTTTCACCAAAGTCATTGGAAACAAAAGAGGTGCGAAAAAGATTGGGGAGGGCATGACCGTTTCTTTTTCCTTGAATATCACCCCGAAACTAAGTAAAATAATCCCTTAGACAAAGGGATGATATGTTCGGCGGTATTGCAGAAAAATTTCAAAATGTTTTTACAGCTCTTTCTTCAAAGAAGGGGCTTACAGAAGAAAATATCTCAGATGCGGTGCGAGAGGTTCGGATGGCCCTTCTCGATGCCGACGTGAATTATACCGTTGCTAAAAACTTCATCAAGCGGGTGAAGGAAAAAGCCCTTGGCGAACAGGTGATTAAAACAGTCTCTGCAGGGGATCTATTCACAAAGATTGTCCATGATGAGCTCAAAGCATTGATGGGAGGAGAGGAAGCGACTCTCGATACAGGGCGGCGCCCCTCCGTTATTTTGATGTGCGGCCTTCAAGGGTCGGGAAAAACCACCCAGTCAGCAAAACTTGCCCTTTATCTAAAGAAGCAAAATAAAAAGGTGCTCATCGCTGCATGTGATCTCCAAAGGCCTGCTGCGATCGATCAACTCGAAATCTTAGGGGCTCAAATCGAAGTGTCGATCTATGCCGACAGGAGTCAAAAAAACCCGGTAAAAATTGCAAAAGAAGCCCTTGAAAAGGGGAAGAAAGAGGCCTTTGACGTTCTCATCATCGATACTGCAGGGCGCCTTCATATCGATGAAGAGCTTATGAAAGAACTTGAGAAGATTAAAGGGGCTGTTGATCCCCATGAAATCCTTTTCGTTGCCAATGCTGCAACGGGGCAAGATGCGGTGAAAACGGCTGCTGAATTTGATCAAAGGGTGGCAATCACAGGGACGATCCTTACC
This sequence comes from Chlamydiia bacterium, assembly GCA_020440285.1. Classification (GTDB taxonomy): domain Bacteria; phylum Chlamydiota; class Chlamydiia; order Chlamydiales; family Simkaniaceae; genus Neptunichlamydia. The sequence continues at coordinate 22,648 of JAGROK010000005.1, forward strand.
ATGCTCGATGGAAATACCCGCGCTGGTGCAGCGATCTCTATCCGCGAGGTGACGGGAAAGCCTCTCAAATTTGAAGGGGTTGGGGAAAAGGTCACCGACTTCCAACTTTTTAATCCCCAATCGATGGCCGATCGGATCCTCGGGATGGGGGATGTGATCAACCTCGTTAAAAAAGCTCAAGAGCATGTTGATGAGGAAGAGGCCAAGAAAATCGAGAAAAAACTTCTCAAAGCGACTTTTACCTTTGATGATTTCTTAAAGCAAATGCGCTCGATCAAGAAAATGGGCTCGCTGAAAAGTCTCCTTTCAATGATTCCTGGCTTTTCTGGGATGGGAGATTTAGAAGTGTCGGATCATGAATTTAGCAAAATCGAAGCGATGATCCTCTCAATGACCCCCAAGGAAAGGCTTGGACTCGATGAGCTCCTTCCTCCTCGTCGCCGCCGGATTGCCGATGGCAGTGGAACCTCGATCGATGATGTGAACCGGATGATCAAAAACTTTAAGCGGATCAAGCAAATGATGAAGAAGATGCCGGGGATGAAAAAGAAATTCCTCAAAGATCCCAATCTCAAAGAGCAACTCGGAGCCCTCAAAGGGAGCTCCTCCCTCTTTCTTAAGTAATCCTTCCCCTCTTCAAAGAAGGGGCTAATCTCGCCTAGTTTTGACTCTTAAGAACTTCGTTTGCTTCCGTTACTGCTTCAAAGAGATCCCTAGTCGTAGGACTTTTATCAGGGTGAGTCCAACCAGCCAGGAGTTGGTGGTTTTTCTTTTGTTGTGTAGGATTATCCACGGTAGTTAGAAGGATATAAGCAGCAGCCTTTTGTGGGAATTTTCCATTTACTTTTACATCTTTTACATTTTCTATCCGCGCTCTAAGCTCTGCAATCTCTGTATCCTTAGAGCGAGGGTTAATAGCTCTTGGAACATACTCTGGAACATGCGTTCCCATGACTTGATTGTAGTAATTGAGAAATTCCTGGATAAATCTTTTATATTCAAGGGCTGATTGGACATGGGATTTATCTTCACACTCAGAAATCTCTAGAATTGAATTTTGAAGCCACGATCTTACCCAAGTATCGATGAGTGTTTGTTGAAGCTCGCCTAATTCGCTTTGTTTATTAGCCGCTAACTCTTCTTCTCCTATTTGAACAAGTTGTTGTATTTCATCATTGAGACGGAAGTAGCGATCTCTTAATGACCATCTTTCGCTATTATCTTCCTCGCTTTGTCTTATTAGGTCTTCAGAGGATAACCAAGCGATATCGTCACAGATGGAGCGAGCTTTGTATAAACAGGTCACCGTTCCTGTTATGAAAACTTCGACAAGTTGATCAGCCATTAGATTGAGTTGTTCAGGAGTGAGATTAGCATATTGGGGATTTTGTCGAAAGACTTGTACAAAGAGGTTTTTAATCGATTCTTTTGGGTCAAGGGTGGTATCTCTATTAGAAGTGAGACGAGCTAAGTAAAGAGCTGAGAGTAATTTCATATATTGAGGGATCATGTCTGGAGCATAGAATCCAAACATGTAGAACATTTTTGCGAAAAATGGGAGAGAAGGAGCGTGGTTTTTTGGTCCGAATTTAATATGGCGGATGAGCCATCCAATAACTCCCCCTAAAGCAGGGAGCATTGCTAAATGAATCGATGTTTTAGTTAGGTGAAAGCACTCCTTAACATCTGTTTTTTCTTTCATTGATGCTAAAATGGCTGGGCAAATCATACTGAGCGTTGCTGTTCCCATGAAGGTGATCAAGCTGGGGATTGTGAAGATGAGAGCAGCAGAGAGTGCAACGATAGCAACAGCAGTTGTTCGGATTTCCTCCTCAGAATTCATTTGAGAGACTTTTTTTGAAAGGGCTGTTCCAAGAGGTTTAAGCTCATCTCCTGAAAATGCAATCACATGTGAAATAGCCATATAATGGAGGGGAGCTTTAAGAATATAAAAGGTCCATCCTGTAGGTGTGATAGGAGCTTTAGGCTTCACCCAGCTTTCTTTTAGACTCTTAACAGCAAAAGCTGTGAAAACAATTAAGTTTAGTATTTTTTTGTAATGGGGAAGGCCGTCAGTATGAAAAGGTAGGGCTAGAGTCCCGTTATTTTCTTGATCAGGAGATCCTATATCACGCTTCATCTGATTAGCGGTTATATAGCAAATTGTTCCTGCAATCAGGTAGGTATTTTGGGTATAAAGCGTTGCTGCTGCTATCAAAACTGTTGCCGCAAGGCAGGTCATTTTAAACTCACGTTCAGTTGGTTGGTGTTCCATCCACTTGCGAGTAATAGATTGATTTCCTCCAGGTAAGTAGCAAGAAACATTTGACATTGATCGCCCTTAAATTATTTGTTTGTCGGAGCGATTATACTTTCAAGTGATACTTAATTACAACAGTGAAAATTTATTTGAAAATCAAGAGGTCTCCCTTCTAAGCCGCCTTTGTTAGAATTTCGTACCATTTTTTTCTCCGATCGATTAATATGGGACATCTTACCATTTTGAGAATTGGAGTTTACATAGATGGGACTAAAAATTCGCCTAAGACAACAGGGTCGAACCAATCGATTGACATACCGTTTAGTGGTCGCAGATTCTCGCTCTCCGCGAGATGGAAAATATGTGGAAAATCTCGGCCATTACGATCCTCATTCAGAGGGAGAGAAGGAAAGTGCTTTGAACGAAGATCGGATCCAACATTGGGTTGATCAAGGGGCTGAGCTGAGTGAAAAAGCGCGCGCTTTGGTTGCACGAAAAGCACCTGGAGTGATCAAAGGTCTTCGGGAGCGGGAGGAAGCAAAGAAAAAAAAGCGGAGCGAAAAGCGAAAGGCTAAAGCGAAGTAATTTTCGATGCGTTATGATATCTTATCCCTCTTCCCTGAATATTTTGAGGGTCCTTTTGATGTCAGTATGATTAAAAGGGCGCGGGAAAGGGGACTTTTGGAGATTCACCTCGTTGATATGAGGAAGTTTGCCTTAGGAAGATATCAGCAAGTGGATGATCGCCCCTATGGTGGAGGGCCTGGGATGGTCCTAATGGCAGAGCCGGTCACGGGGGCTATAAGAAGCGTTAGGGGTGAAAGATCCCACGTGGTTTATTTGACCCCGCAGGGAAAGCCCCTTACCGCCAAGCGGTGCAGTGAGCTCGCAAGGAAAGAGCACCTTATTGTGGTTTGTGGCCATTATGAGGGGATTGATGAGAGAGCCATTGAAAGTGAAGTGGATGAAGAGATCAGCATTGGGGACTTTGTTTTAACAAGTGGCGCCCCTGCTGCGATTGTCCTTGTCGATAGTGTCTCCCGTTTTATTCCGGGGGTGATTGGCAATGAAGAAGGAGTCAAACAAGATTCGTTTGAAAATGGATGGTTTGATCCGCCGGTTTATACTCGTCCTCCGGTTTTTGAAGGGAGGGAAGTTCCTGAAGTGCTCAGGCAGGGAAATCATAAAGAGATCGAGGCCTGGAGAATGGAAAAGGCAAAAGAGAAAACGAGACGGGTTCGACCCGATTTAGAAGATACAATTTTATAAGGAGTAATGAAGTCATGAGTCGCGATGCACTGCTAGAGGAAATCGAGACAAGTCAATTGAGGGGAGAGATCCCCCACTTTAATGTCGGCGACACGATTAAAGTTCACATCCGAATTATCGAAGGGGATAAAGAGCGGATCCAGGTGTTCACTGGGACAGTTATTGCTCGAAAAGGATCAGGTCTTTCTGAAACCTTTTCGATGTACCGGGTAGCATATGGAGCGGGAATGGAGAGGGTATTTTCTCTTCATAGCCCACGGATTGCAAAGATTGAGGTGGTGCGCTCTGGAAAGGTGCGTCGAGCCAAGCTTTACTACCTTCGAGGAGCTGCCGGTAAAGCAGCGAAGGTTAAAGAGAAGATCGGTGCAAGGAAAGGGAAGAAAGGACCTGCCCTTGTTGAGGATGCTCCTCCCCCTCAAAAAGAAGAATCTCCTCAGGTTGAAGAGAAAAAACCGGAAGATGAAACTCCTAAGTCGGAGTAGATTTGAGCGATCAAACCTTTTTTGAAGAGGAGGGCTACAGCAAAGGGCTTCGTCTCATTGCGGGGGTAGATGAGGCGGGAAGAGGTCCCTTAGCGGGCCCTGTCGTTGCTGCTGCCTGCATTTTGCCAAGAGGACTTCAAATCAAAGGGATTAATGATAGCAAAAAGCTCTCTCCAAAAGAGAGGGAAGAGCTTTACCATCTTCTTACTGAGCATCCCGATATTTATTACGGTATTGGTGTTGTTGATCATCTAAAAATTGATGAGATCAATATTCTCCGTGCAGCGCTCCACGCAATGGTTTTAGCGGTCAAAGAGCTCCCCGTTGAGCCTGACTATCTTCTCATTGATGGAAATCGTCTTCCTCCTACACGAATTGCCGCAAAAGCGGTGATCAAAGGGGATAGCCGCTCTCTCAGTATTGGGGCTGCTTCAATCATCGCCAAGCACCATCGCGATCTTCTCATGATTGAATATCATAAGAAGTATCCCCACTATGGCTTTGATAAGCACAAGGGGTATGGAACGAAGGGGCATGTAGAGGCCCTTAAAACTCATGGCCCTTGCCCCATTCATCGGAGCTCTTTTGAGCCGGTCAAGTCCTTGACTTTAGCCTTAAAATCGAGTATAAAGCCCCAAAGCCAAAATAGGATTTCTCACGATGGCACGTAGTATGACAGCCTATGGAAGGGCCCACATCAAAACTTCGGTGGGAGCCTTTCAAATTGAGATTCATTCTGTGAATCGGAAGAGCTTGGATATCCACTCGAATATCCCAAAAGAGTTTTTGATTTTAGACATGGACTTTCGAAAGCGTTTAACACAAGAAGTCAAACGGGGAAATGTGACTCTTCGGATCACAAAAGAGAGTGGCCATGGGCCGTTTTCCGATATTCCCAGTCCTGAGGCAATGAAAGAGGTTCATGAAGAATGGATGAAGCGTGCGAGTGTTTTAGGATATGATCCAAAAGAGGCGATTCCTTTCACCTCCCTTATGCAATTGATGGTTTCTTCAACCCCTTCTGTTCAGAAGGTTGATGAGTCCCTTAAAGAAAAGCTCATGGAAGGGCTTGATGAGGCATGCAAAGCCTTTACCTCGATGAAAGAAACCGAGGGAAAAGCCCTTGTAGAAGATATCCTTCCCCGCCTAGATGAGATTGCAAAGGGGATTTCCTTTGTTCAAGAAAGGGGAAAAGAGGCTCCAGAGAGGTATCGGAAAAAACTAGAGAAAAGGTTAGAAGAGCTTAACCTCAATCACGAGGGAGATGAAGATCGGATCGCCCGGGAGATGGTTCTCTTTGCTGATCGAATCGATGTGACAGAAGAGATGATCCGTTTAAACTCCCATATTGAGCAGTTTCGAGAGATTTTAGCTCAGGGAAAAAAAAGGGTGGGGCGAGAGCTCGATTTTTTAACGCAAGAGATGAACCGCGAAGTCAATACGAGCAGTGCTAAATCGCAAGACCTTGAAATGACCCAGAAAATCTTATTTATGAAAAGTGAGATTGATAAAATCCGGGAGCAGCTGCAGAATATCGAATGAAGACAAAAGGTCAACTTATCATCGTTAGCGCTCCAGCTGGAACGGGAAAAACCACCCTTGTACATAGGCTCAAAAAGGAGTTTTCTGATCAGGTTATTCAAAGCATTTCCTGTACGACCCGAGCTCCTCGCCCAGGGGAAGTTGATGGAAAAGATTATGTCTTTTTGACCGAAGAGGCCTTTAATGAAAGGGTCAAAAGGGGAGAGTTTTTAGAACATGCCACAGTCTTTGGCCATCAATATGGGACATTGAAAGAGCTGATCGAGTCGCAGCGCTCTAGTGGGCGAGATGTGATCTTGGTCATCGATACCCAAGGGGCTATGGAGCTTAAGAAAAAAGTTAAGGCCCTTTATATTTTTGTTGCCCCTCCCTCATTAGAGGTGTTAGAGGAGCGTTTGCGAAATAGAAAAACCGAATCATCGGAGACGATTAAAAAGAGGCTTAAATGGGCCCAACATGAGATCGATCAAGCAAAACACTATGATTATGTAGTTGTGAATGACAATTTAGAAACTGCCTACGAGGCACTTAAAAGCATTATTATTGCCAAGAAATACGAAGGAGGAAATCATGGCACGCGATGAGTTAACAAAGGAAAGTTACACCACCCTTTTTCCCGACAACTTTCAACTGACCCACTATGCAATTCAGGTTGCACAAAAGCAAATCCAAAGTGGAAATGAAGATCTAAATGTGACTCAAATGTTAAAAGAGATTCGGAAGAATCCACCGGAGAAAATTGAAGAGTGAAAGTTCTCATTACGGCAGCTCTCCCTTATGCGAATGGCCCTCTCCATTTTGGCCACATTGCTGGGGCTTATCTCCCCGCAGATTGCTATGCTCGCTTTCAAAGACTTTTAGGAAATGATGCTATTTACATCTGCGGCTCTGATGAACATGGAGTGGCGATCACTTTAAGTGCAGAAATGGCTGGGAGAGCACCGAAAGAACATGTCGATCATTTCCACCGAGTCCTCTTTGATTTTTTCAAGCAGATGAACATTTCCTTTGATCACTATTCCCGGACTACCTGGGAAGGGCATGTGGAGCCCACCCAAGCCTATTTTAAGCAGCTTCTTAAAAATGGGTTTATCGAAGAGAAGGTGACCGAGCAACTCTATTCTGAAAAAGATCAGCGGTTTTTAGCTGATCGATATGTTCAAGGAACTTGCCCCAAGTGTGGATTTGAAGAGGCGAGGGGAGATGAGTGTCCCAAGTGCGCGTCGAGTTATGAGGCAACAGATCTTAAAAACCCCCTTTCTAAACTCACTAAAGCCCCCCTTATCCTTAAAGAGACAAAGCATTGGTTTCTCCGCTTTGATCTTTTTAAAGAAAGGCTCTCAAAGTGGATTAAAAAGAAGCATTGGAAATCGAATGTTATCCGGTTTGCTGAGAACTATATCGATGATCTCAAACCAAGAGCGATTACCCGTGATTCCGATTGGGGGATCCCTGTCCCATTAGAAGGGGCTGAAGGAAAAGTTCTCTACGTCTGGTTTGATGCTCCGATCGGTTATATTTCGGCAACGAAGGAGTGGGCAGAAAAAAAGGGAAAGCCAGAAGAGTGGAAAAAGTATTGGTGCGATGAAAAAACGAAGCTCGTTAACTTTATCGGGAAAGATAATATCCCTTTTCATGCGATCTTTTTTCCTGCAATGACCATGGGGCAAGACGAGCCCTACAAAATTG
>JAGROK010000130.1 GCA_020440285.1 Chlamydiia bacterium
GGAGCCGTGTGCGTGAATAGCGCTCGCACGGTTCTAGAGGGGGCGAGAGGAGCAATCCTCTCGTCTACCGACAAACCCCTATTCAGTACCAAGTCGAGTATGATGATGAAACCCTAGTTGAGCAAGGAAGCAAGGTTGCGGGCAGGGTTTGGATTACCACCACCAGACCGGAGGAACCTCCTAAGAAAATAGAGGTGATACTGATCGCTGAGTATAAAGATGGAAAAATTTACCGGCTATGGGAGCTCACTTGGCCTGACTGGTCACAGTTGCCAGCCTTTAATTCCAAGACTTATACCGATCATGATTCAAAACTTGGGAGTTTCCCAAAATAGGGTCAAAGAATTTCTGAAGGGGTTTCAGGTAAAAAACCTCCGACTTGCATCTTCCACATTTTAGAATAAAGACCTTCTTTCTCCAGCAAAGAGCTATGGGACCCTTCCTCTATGATCTTTCCTTTGTCAAAGACAAGGATACGATCCATACGAGATAGAGTAGAAAGACGGTGGGCAATGACGATTGTTGTTCGGTCTTTCATGAGGGTTTCTAAACTTTCTTGGATATATTTTTCTGTGACTGAGTCAAGAGATGAGGTGGCTTCATCCAAAATGAGAATGGGGGCGTCCACTAAAATGGCCCTTGCAATCGCGATCCTTTGCTTTTCTCCTCCAGAGAGTTTTGTTCCTCGCTCGCCAACTCGGGCCTCATACCCCTCAGGAAGCTTTCGGATAAATTCATCTGCATGGGCAAGGCGGGCAGCTCGAATAATCTCTTCTTCATGCGCTTCGATCTTTCCATAACAGATGTTTTCTCTAAGAGTGCGGTGAAAGAGGATAGGATCTTGAGGGATGAGTGCGATTTGCCCTCTTAGTGACTCCAGAGTCACATTAGCAATATCTTGTCCATCGATTAAAATTCTTCCTTTGTGCAATGGGAAAAAGCGGAGGATAAGATTGATAAAGGTAGACTTCCCAGCCCCTGTGAATCCCACAAGACCGACCCGTTCTCCCCCTTGAATATGAGCCTTTTTATCTTTAAAGAGCTGATTTTTCCCATAATGAAAGCAAACATTTTCGAAATGAATTTCTCCCTTTGAAACCTTTAATGCTTCAGCCTGCGGTTTGTCTCCTAAATCTTTTGGGTCTTTCATAACGGAAAGGGCTTGTTTTGCAACGCCAATAGACTGGAAAAGAATAGGGAGAGAGGCTCCAATATTCCAGAGGATCATGGCAATCCACCACATCGTCGTAAAGACTTGAATCACCTCACCTGTTGTGATGTAGCTATGAAGCCAACAGTAGGTAAGGGTACCGAACATGATCACAATCACAAATAGGAAGTAAAAAAGTGACAAATAAACGCGCATCTTTTCGACATACCGTTTAGCAGAGATGCTACTCATTTTTTCTTCATGTTGAAAGGGAGAAAGGGCTCTTTTTTCATATTTGAAACGGCAAAAGAGATTGACCGCAAAATTATTTGTTAAGCTATCAACGATTTTTCCTAAAAGGGTGCTTCTTGCTTCTCCATGAAGGTGCTCTAAGCGGTCTGCTGGGCGGGCAAATAGGAGGCAAATGGTTAAATGAATCCCAATCCAGGCGATTAAGAGCCAAGTAAAGAGAGGATTTACAAACCAAAGGAACCCCGCTCCTAAAATGCAGGTTGAAATTGCGGGAAGGATGGGCCAAAAGAGCTGGTTAATGATGAGTTCGACTTGAGTTGTCATGTCAGTGATTTTATTCGCAAGGGAGCCTGCAAAGCGTTTATTGAAATAGTGGGGAGAGTGGTGCTGGATGTGATCGAAAAGGGCCATGCGAATAGTGGCTAGGAGCTTGGGAACCCCTTTTGCCATTAAAAATCCCATAGTTCTCGAAGCTGTTTCGACATAGATTGTGAGACCGATTCCTCCTAAGATGACCCATTTTAGAGAGTCCCAAGCAGCCAAGCGATCTCCATCGAAGCGGGTAAAAATGCTCACAACAAGATTCAGGATGTAGGGCCACAAAAGAGCGTCTAAAGACCATACGAAGAGGTCTAAAGTAAAAACAAATAGAAAAAGCCCCTTTTGAAGGCGCATAAATTTCCAGATAAAACCGGTGAGCTCTCTATAAGAAACCATTGGGGTTTTACCCATATTTCCCCTCCTTTGCAAAGATCCGATAGAGCACATGCCTCCTTAATGGATGACCTTCAGGGAGTTTAGGGTTGTCAAAATCATCAGCAGGATCATGGTGCATCCCAATCCGTTCCATCACCTTTCTAGAGCGTTTGTTTTGGGTAGCTGTAAAAGAAACAATCTCATTTAAACATAGCGACTGGAACCCATATTGTAGCGCTGCTTTTGCCCCTTCGGTTGCATATCCCTTTCCCCAATAATCGAAGGCAAGTCGCCATCCAACTTCAATTGCTGGAGCAAAGTGGACCGGAAAAGTCGATTGCTCTACGGCATGCAGTCCAATGAAACCAATAAAATTTTCAGTCTTGAGCTCAGAAACAGCCCAAAGCCCCCACCCCTTTTCTTCTAGTTGGGCTTGCACCCTCTTGACCATTTGATCACTTTCAGTTCTGCTCAAAGGCGCAGGAAAATATTCCATGACGCGTGGATCACTATTTAGTTTAGCAAAAGGATCCAGATCCTTTTCTTTCCAAAAGCGGAGGAGTAGGCGGTCTGTTTGCAGATGAGGCATCATCACCCAGATAGTGTCGTCAAATATTCTTTTTTGTTTTTGATCTTTCTACGGAAAACTTCGTCGTTGCCCTGCTTCGTAAGCCCGCCTAGGGCTTACTCCATCGGGCTCCTCGAATTTTCCTCATACAAAGATCCCTCCCATCAAAGACTATTTGACGACACTATCTAGTCGATTACATGGGGATAGTTATGATAGCAGATGAAAAAAACTCCGGATGCTGGATTCGAACCAGCGACCAATAGATTAACAGATCCATTCACCACGACCAGGAGTAAACCAGAACGGCTTTTCTCTCGCAAGAAAATTTAGAAGATGCTCAGACATGTTCTAAATTTTCTCTTATTTTCTCACCAACTGCGTAAAAAATGTGGAAAATCCTCGAATCTACTCTTGTTCTTGGGCAGGCGTCCTTTTTTGTATAAGATTGCTAAGAGCATTATTTAACTCTTTTTCTGAATAGGATAACTCTTCTTTTTTTCGGAAGGCTTCAAATTTTGCATATTCAGATAAAGCTAACTCTTTTGCTATTTCAGCTGAAATTTTTCCAGCATTGGTAAGAATTTGCTCTTCATTCAACTTCAAAAAAGCATCTAATTTTACTTTCCAATCAGCCATATACATGACTTTTCGCTGACGCGCCTGTCTTTCTGCAAAATCTAGATACTGGCTTACAAGAAGCTCAAGATCTTTGATTTCTTCATGATTCAAGTAGTTCTTAGCGATTTCAACGTCATGTTTTGTGAGCTGTTTTCCCCGGCGAGCACCTTTCCACGTCATCAGTCCCATATTTGGATGGGATGCATTTGCCCGTGTATGAATAATTTCAGCCGCAGTCGACCCTGTAACAGCATATAGAAGCTTGTTTTGGACAGTTTTGAAAAACTCTTGAGTCATCGGATGTTTTTGATCATAATCAGCACTTAAGGTGTAAATGTCTCTAATTTTTTGATAAAAGCGCTTTTCTGATGCTCGAATGGATCGGATGCGATCTAGGAGCTCATCGAAATAATCAACTCCACCAGGGTGACTTAGCCGTTCATCATCAAGAGAGAATCCTTTCACAATGTACTCTTTAAGACGCTCTGTTGCCCAC
>JAGROK010000131.1 GCA_020440285.1 Chlamydiia bacterium
TTCATCGGACATAGCAGCAACTTTTTCAGGATTAAAGTGGTGAAAAAGCGTTCGGTAGGCCTCCCTCTTTTTTAAAATTAGCTCCCAGGAAAGACCCGCTTGTTGCCCCTCTAAAGAGAGCAATTCAAAGTGCTTTTGATCCTCATGAACAGGAATGCCCCATTCGGTGTCATGATAATCAGCAAGAAGGGGCTTATCCTCACTGGCCCAAGAGCAACGCTCTTTCATTGTTTAATCTCCCCAGAGCTAAGGGTTTTGATTTCTCCATTTGGCAGAAGGAGATTAAGGCGACCATCAGGATTGAGTGAATGAAGAGTGCCAGAAATAGGTGTTCCATTTTGGATAAAAGTGATGGGCATCCCTTTATGAGTGAGAAGGGCATCGTAGCTCACATAAAAGGGTTTGAATCCCTCCCGTTTATATAGAGCGTAGTCTTCAAGGAAAAAAGCATCTAAAGCTGTGATAAGAGAGGCGCGATCGTGGGCATTTCCTGTTTCAACAAGAAGGGAGGTCGCGGGTTGGTCAATCTGATCGAGCATCTCCTTTGGCATATTGATATTGATTCCCGCTCCGAGGATCACCCCAAACTTTTCATGAAGATCAATCGTTTCACATAAAATTCCAGCAATTTTCTTCTGATTGACTAAGACATCATTTGGCCATTTAATCTGCGGTTTAAGCCCTTCTTTGTCGAGGAGCTTTGTAATTGAAAGGCACAGGATTTGGGCCAGGTTATTTAAATCCATGGGGCTTTTGCTAGAGGTGAAAAAATATGTCAGGTAAATGTTAAGCCCCTTTGGAGAGACCCACGAGCGGTTAAAACGGCCTCGTCCCTTTGTTTGCTCATCGGCAGTAATCCGCGTAAACCCGTTCAAATCAAAGTGGTGGTAATTTGTTTTAGCATAAGTATTTGTTGAATCGACTGAATCGAGATGAATATCTGTCACTTTTTCTACCATAATAACTCCAAATGTAAGAAGATACGGCTATGTGGAACCATCAATACTTAAAACGGATCGATTTTCGCACCCTTCCAATCATTGCGATTTTAATGGCCATAAGCATTCTTGTTATTGCCTCTACAACCTCTGACGTCCAGATTACAGGGGAAGATTTTTTCTTTACCCAGAGCGTTAAAAACCAAATCCAGCGGTTTGAGATTGGAATCGTGTGCTACCTGTTTTTTGCTGGCCTCGATTACCATAAACTACGTGAATGGGCCTGGATCTTCTATGTTATCACCATTTTACTCTTGCTTGGCCTTTTTTTTACAGAAGCGATTCAAAATGTTCACCGGTGGTATCGGATTCCATTTATCGGGGGAACATTGCAACCCTCTGAATATGCAAAGCTCTCCCTTGTATTAACCTTAAGTTGGTTCCTTGAAAAGAAGGGGAGAAATGTAGGAGATTGGAGAACTGCTTTTCAAGCCTCTTTGATCGTTTTTATCCCCTTCATATTGATCCTTAAACAACCAGATCTAGGATCTGCGATGGTTTTATATCCGATGACCCTTGGAATGTTTTATTTTGGTGGCGTTAAAAAAAAGGTGATCACATTCATGGCGATCCTCGGGGTAGCTGCTTTAACGCTCATCTCTTTGATCTTTACAGGGATTCTTTCTCACGAAGAGCTTCGCCCTATCGCGACTAAAGTTCTCAAAGAGTATCAATATGAGAGGTTCGATCCCAATACCTATCATCATCAAGCTGCAAAAACGGCCATTGCCTTGGGAAGTTATACAGGAAGTGGGTTTAAAAAAAGCACTTTTACAGGAAGGCAATTTTTACCTGCAGCTCATACAGACTCTGTTTTTCCCGCTTTTGTTGAAGAATATGGAATTTTTGGAGCAATTTTCATCCTTCTCTTGTTTTTTGGATTGATTTATTATAGTTTTCAAGTAACAGCAGTTGCCAGAGATCATTTTGGGCGGGTTCTTTCAGCCGGAATCACCGTTTATTTGGCGATCCATGTGGTGATCAACACCGGAATGATGTGTGGGTTTCTCCCTATTACAGGGGTTCCCCTTATTTTAGTCACCTATGGAGGCTCTTCGGTAACGCTTACAATGAGCGCCCTTGGAATTTTGCAGAGCGTCTATACAAGAAGGTTTATGTTTTGACAAAACACCCATTTATTTTTAAACCAGGATCATGGCTTGGAGAAGGGAAGATCTCCCTTTCTATGACGGAAGAAAAACTCCCTTTTTTCACCCGTTGGAAAGTGCCTAAACCTGATGAGAAAGGGCGTGTTGACTCTGTTCAAGAGATTCAAATTTCAGGCCTTTCTGATGTTATGCAAAACCAATTTGCTTTTTATGACATAACCCGCAAAGGATTTCATATCGAGCTCGAAAACCAATCCCTTGGAAAAGTTGTGGGGAAAGGGATGATTAACGACAAACTCATTGGGTGGGAATTTCGGTTAGACCACCTCGGGTTTGAAGGATTTGAATTTTATGAAATCAGCGAAATTCCCGATACCTATCTAATGCATGCCGAATATGCCACCAATGATGACTTTCGTACCGTCATCCATGGCAAAATTTGGCGTTCTTAAGAATTTTTGTAAAATAATTTTCAACTCTATTGCAATTAATAGTTATTATTTTTATTAAATGAAATAGGTAGGTTTGTTATGAAATATATTTTGTTATTGGGTCTTTTGTTTTTGATGGGGTGTGGCGCAAGTGGGGAAATTATGACCCGCGAGAGATATGCAGATGTAGAAGTTGGAATGACAGCGCAAGCGTTAGAAAAACAATATGGCAAACCTTACAAAATCGTATCGAAGGGAGAAGGGAAAGAGACTTACGAGTACATTGAAAAGATCACGATGGGAACCCAAGTGATCGAGCAGCGTCGTTACTACATCGTCATTCAAGATGGAAAAGTCATTGGAAAGTATATGAAGGTTTCCAACCCTCCACCCTTTGAGGCCATCTACTCCGACGACCCCTACCCTAATTACTAATACCCCGAAGTGCGACCTATTTTTCCCTTTAGGGCTGCATAAATAGGCAATCTTTTTTACATCGAAACTCGGACAGCTCTTCCGGAGCTGCCCATCATTTCGATGTAAAAAATCTCACCTATTTATGCAGCCCTAAAGGGAAA